>JAEZNC010000094.1 GCA_023441905.1 Bacillota bacterium
CCACAAAGCAGTGCGTATGTAAATCGATAACCATTCTTCCGTACTCCGTTAATTATTAATCAATTTCATTTTACACCACTCGCATGGTTAATTAAAGAAAAATCAGTTTATAGCGCCAATCGGATAAAAATATGACGACAGTAAATCAAAAATGTCGTTAGCTTATAGCATGTAAAGACAATATATCTTGTTAGGTAAACAATGATTATATGAGGAATGTTGGATTGATGAGCAGAAGCAGCCGTCAAAACGGCGTTTCGGATTTAGGGGGCACTTTTGAGAATAAGAACACATCTCACTTTATAAAGAACACTTTTCAACAACCTACCTCATATGAGGGGATTTCGCATTGCAAAGAAGGCAAGCAAAGAACTTTCTGAGTCAGGCACCGCACCTCAAAGAGATGGCGGAGTCGTTTTCGATATAAGAAAGCGATGTCTCACACAAACATGCCAACGGTTTAAAGGGTACCGGTCATTTTTTAAATTGAATGAGCTGCCCGGTGAAAGCCGGGCAGCTTATATCATGTCTTCGGAGAACTCAACGCGCTGGCCGAACACATCCTTGATGGTTTCAATGATGCGCGCGTCAATAAAACGCTCTTTATTATGAACGATAATGGACAGGGGTGCCATGTTCACAAGCGCGCTCAACAGTGCGTCATCTTTATCCATGCTCTGGGTTGTATATTGGCACTTCAAAAGGCAGAGCCGGTCATCCAGCAGCAAATACTGACCGTTGCCGTCCACGCATATGTGAACCTTGCGCACACGCGGTATCCGAATTTTAATAAAAAGCCGGAGAATTTCAACGAATTCCACGTATTCACGTTTCCTGACGTATTCCTCCACGCACAGCGCGAGCTCTTTTTCCCAAGTTTCAAGGTAATCCTTCATGCGAAAACGCATGAATCCCTCCAGCATTACGGTGCCCGCCTCATTCTGGGCGAGCATATCCGAAAGCCGCTGTTTCACATCAATCTTGCACATCGCGACCTCGTTTTTTTGCCCTGATGTGCCGTACCATAGCCTTTTTAAAGCCTTCACGAGTATATCGCACTGCTCTTTTTCCGAAAGAAAGTAGTAATCCTGCTTTAAGAGCTTCACCATATGGCGAATTTGCAGGTTCTCCACGATGATGTCGGCGAGTATCGCGCAAAGTATCGTACGTTCTTTGTCAGCGCAGTGATCACAGTCGGAAAGGCAGACATTGGCGATTCGCCCGTCTGATCCGTCCATCTCATTTATGCTGACCATGCAGCCTTGCCGCGTCGCGTCGTGCATCCTGTTTGTGATGAGCGGTGCAAGCTCTAGGCCATTATCCTCAATTCCAATTACGATATCCAATTCACGTCATCCTTTTTTTCGGTTCTATATAATTTATGCGGTGCAGAAATAAACGTTTCTCACATTAATGTGTGCCTCGCAAGAAAATAATCTCGTTGTAATTTTTGTCATTTCAAGCTTTTGGCTTTGGTCATTAAAAACAAATCGGCAATGGGCGTATTGTGATTGCGCAGAGTGAGATACTTCCTGAAAAAGCATATTATTAGTATCACAACGACGTTCCACAGCAAGATTACTGATTTTTCTCGATTTTTCTTATATTTTTGTTAAAATAGCTGTTGACATTTATGCTCCAAGGTGTACCATGTAAAATGGCGGAGGATTGGAAATATTATTTCAAATGTTTTCTTAAAACTTGCTTTTGAGACATTGAGACATAATCAAAAGAAAGCTTCAAGGGCTCAATCCCTTCACCATCATAAAATACTATAGCCCGGGAACAAGATGTCATTGTTTTGCCCATTTTGTACGCATTTTACAGGAGGTTAAAGCATGAACATGATGTTACTTGAGAGTGGATAATACCTCAGCTCCATTAACACGGCATCTCGTGACCGTTTACTAACAAGATAAAATAACAAAAAGGAGAATACTATGAGCAACAATCTACTTCTATTTGAAATCGTTGGTGTCATTATCTCATTGCTCGCCTTTGCTGTAGCTGTGTATTTCTACCTTTGGATCAAAAAACTCCCCAAAGGTACGGCTGATATGGAGCGTATCGGGATGATGATCAAAAAGGGCGCACGGGCATTCTTGAGCAGAGAGTATAAAACTCTCGTTTGGTTTGTTCTCGGCGCATGCATACTGATATTCGTGTTTCTTCCTGCACCGATTTGGGCGACCAAGGATGTCACATTCAACGTTATGATGGCAATTTCCTATGTGGCCGGTTCCGTATTTTCTGCATTAGCCGGAAAGATCGGTATCGAAGTGGCTACCATCGCAAATGTCAAAACCGCTGTGGCAGCGAAAGACGGCATCAAGAAAGCTTTTGCCTCGGGCTTCCGCGGCGGCGCCGTTATGGGTATGGCCGTTGTGGGGTCTGCACTTCTTGGCTGCTCCCTGCTGCTTTTGATCACGAATGACGAAAATGCCGTCCTCGGGTTCTCGTTTGGTGCGTCCACACTGGCTCTCTTCGCGAAAGCAGGCGGCGGCATCTTCACCAAAACAGCGGATATTTCGGCTGACATCGTCGGCAAAGTGGAACTTGGCCTTGAAGAAGACGACCCGAGAAACCCTGCTGTTATCGCGGATAACGTGGGCGATAACGTGGGCGACGTGGCCGGTATGGGCGCTGACCTTTTTGATTCCAACGTGGCGGCGTTTGCGGCGGCATCAATTATCGGCGTGATATTGCACAGAGTGGATATGGTGCTTTGCTACACCGCTCTTGGTCTTTTGGCTTCCATCATCGGCGTGCTGATGGCCAGAATGGGCAAAAGCAATGATCCGGGCAAAGCCCTTAATATGAGTACATACATCACCACCGCATTGTACGCGGTGCTGACAGCGGGCGCTTCGCTGCTGTTCGGTTACGACTTCCGCTTCTGGGGTGCAACGTTTGTCGGTCTGCTCGTGGGCGTTATCATCGGCCTCGCGACCGACTACTTTACAAACGACCAGCGCAAGCCTGTTCAGCATGTAGCCAAAGCCAGCCAGTCCGGCCCGGCGTTTACGGTGCTCAGCGGCGTAGCATATGGCTTTAAGAGTGCGCTGCCCTCGCTGATCGGTATTGGCGCATCGGCGGCTATCGCATATTTCCTCTGCTATCCGATGGGTGCAACGCCCGAAGAGTGCGTACAGTATGCCATGTTCGGCATTTCGATGGCGGCACTCGGCATGCTGTCGATCGTCGGCATGATCGTTTCGAATGACGCGTTCGGCCCGATTGTGGACAACGCCCGCGGTCTTGCTGAAATGGGTGGCCTTGGTGACGATGTCATCAGAATCACGGACGACCTTGACTCAGCCGGCAACACCGTCAAAGCGATCACGAAAGGCTTTTCCATCAGCGCAGCGGGTTTAACGGTTATCGCGCTGCTCGCATCTTTCCTTGAAATCGCGAAACAGAACCACACGGGCATCACGGGCTTTGACATTATGAACCCGCTTGTGTTCTTCGGTCTCCTCGTTGGTCTTGGCATTCCCGCTATGTTCTCAGCGATGCTGATTATGGGCGTGGATAAGAATGCTCAGCGCATGGTGGCGGAGATCCACAGACAGTTCGACGAAATCCCCGGCCTTAAAGAGGGCAAAGAAGGCGTACACCCCGAGTATGAGAAGTGCATTGACATTGCCACCAGAGGCGCGCTACGCGAGCTTGCTCCGGCCGGTTTGATGACCATCATCGTGACACTCGTTGTCGGTTTCCTCGGCGGCATTTCGGCAATCGGCGGCTTCCTCGTGGGCAATATCGCTTCCGGCCTGCTGCTCGCCCTGTTCATGTCGAACTCGGGCGGCACATGGGACAATGCGAAAAAATACATTGAAGCGGGCAACTTCGGCGGCAAGGGCAGCATTGCTCACAAAGCCGGCGTTATCGGCGACATGATCGGCGATCCGTTTAAGGATACAGCAGGTCCTTCGATCAACACGCAGATCACCGTGGTTTCGCTCGTCGCGAACCTGACGGCTGTGCTTTTCAGCACCGTGTCCCTTTTCGGTATGCTTTGATAACAGAATAAATAATAATCTCATAATCACAGACAGCCGGCTGCATTTTGCAGCGGGCTGTTTGCGTATCGAGCCGATATACATGACGATGACGCAATAAGACTGCTCCATATGAGTCAATGAAAACAAACACCCTTGAGCTGACTGGTGAAGGCATCGCTAAGCGGCAATCGGCCAAGCTATCCAATGGGCTTCATCTGCGGGGGACAGGCTGCCGCGAAGAGGACGTGATAAACCACGTCGAAAGCAACCATATATTATTATCGGTCGATGACAGCCTGTTAAGATGGAAATTAAATCAATTTTATACCCATTCAAAGCGCTTTTCTCAAAAAATTGCATGAGCATAGGCTCTGTGA
>JAEZNC010000146.1 GCA_023441905.1 Bacillota bacterium
CCTTCTCCGTTGATGCTGCCGCCCGTTGCCGGGCTGCCCGCGTGCTTTTCCACGGGGAGGCTCTCACCCGTCAGCATTGATTCATCCACGGATGATATCCCGTCCACGACTTCACCGTCCACCGGCACCGCCGTGCCCGGCCTGACAATCACAATATCGCCGATGACCACGTCTTCGAGCGGCACCTCAAGCTCCGTGTTGTTTTTTAAAATCACGGCCGTTTTTGGCCGCAGCTTCATGAGCTTTTTAATCGCGTCGGATGTGCGCCCCTTGCTGACCGCTTCAAGATATTTTCCTGCCATGACAAGCGTAATCACCACCGCGGCGGATTCATAGTAAAGCATATGAATAAAGTCCGCGTCTCCCATAAACAAGCGAATCATCGCATAGGTGCTGTATACAAAGGCGCTTCCCGTCCCGATCGCCACCAGCGTATCCATGTTGGGCGCGCCTCTCATTAATGAGCGCAGCCCTCTGGAGAAAAAGCGGCTGCCCGCCGCAATGACCGGCAGCGTCAATATGAATTGCACGAGCGCAAAAATGGCCGGGCTCATATGCGGGCTCATAAACGACGGTATCGGCAGACTGATGCCCAGCATATGCGGCATTGCGACATACAAAACAGGCACGGAAAACACAATCGCAATGAATAACCTTATGCGCATCACGCGGGCTTCTCGTTCCTGCCGGTCGCTGCCTTTATCTGTATTGTCGGCTTGTTCAATTTCCTTCGGCGTATAACCTGCCTTCTCCACCGCCGTTTTGATTTCCAACAGCTTCACGTCGGTCGGGTCGTAAACGACCTTCAAACGGTTGGTCGCAAGATTCACGACCGCTTCCTTAACACCGCTCAGCCTCTTCACGCTGCGTTCCACAGCCGCCGAGCAAGCCGCGCATGTCATGCCTTCCACCGCGAGCTCTGACCCCCTGTATTGAGATGCCGGTTCTATGAGCCCGTAACCCGCATCCTCCACCGTCTTTTTTATCTTCGCAAAATCCACAATGTCGGGATCAAACCTGACCGTCAGCTTTTCTGTCGAAAGATTGACGTCGCTTTGCAGCACACCCGCCATCTTGGCCACCGCTTTTTGAACATGGTTCGCACAGACCGCACAAGACATTCCCGTCACATCGAAACTTTGCTCTGTAATTTCCCGCTTTACTTGTTTGTCGGCCATTATTTCTCCTCGATGCCGTATCCCGCTTCTTCAACGGCGTTTCTAAGCGTTTCAAAGCTTAACTTTTTCTCGTCATAGTCAATAGAAATCGTCTCGGATGCAAGATCAACCACGGCCTTGCGGACACCATCTATTGACCCTGCCGCTTTTTCAACTCTTTTCACGCAGGCTTCACAGCCCATACCCGTTATATGATAATTTTTCATATCCCCCTCCTAAAAGCCTTTGTCCTGCTGATTATATTGACATCGATCAATATTTTAAGCTTATACCATCCTTATTTATGCGTCAATACAGCGTAAAATCGCCCTAATGGAAAGTACGTGACTTTTCTTGATATTTTTGGTATAATAGATAGGTGTTATGTGTGTCTGTGTGCAAGTCACACAAAACAGATTTGCACTTAAGATAGCTTAACAACGCGGAAATTTGTGCCACAGTCTATTGGCTTTTATTATCGTATACTGTTATAATTTAAAAGCTGTTTGTTTTTTGGCTGAAAGGCTATTTCATTATAGGAGAGCCGAACATATGCTGAAAAGAATGATGTCGGCCTTACGCGGTATGAGTGAAGCGAATTCAAGCGTAACCGCAGAGCTTGCCCGCATCAATATAAAAAGAATATTTCCGGCAAGTATTTGCTGCATAGCCCTGAATACCGCCGCTATCATCATGCTTGTCAGCCTGCCCCATCAAAACTCATTGTGGCGGTCTCGGCAAATATGGATTAACGCATCCATGATGGTTTTTATTCTGGGTTTACTGATTCCGATAAAGGCCGTCATCAAAAAGGACGAGCCCGGCTTATTTGCCAAGCTTGCTCCTTACATCGGTTATATCGGGTTGATCTTTTTCAGCCTGGCTTCAACCGCAAACGACCAGCTTATTACCGGGAACAGCATCACCACATACGTGATCGCCAGCCTTGTCAGCGGTGTTTTATTTCTGATTCGCCCGCTGCATTCCATTATCTTATACGCCGGTTCCTACGCAACTCTGGCTGTGATATGCTCAACCGCGCAAGTCTCAGATGTCATCTATACGTCCAATATGATTAACGCACTGACAATGACGGTGCTCAGCGCGTTTTTGTCTGTGATGCTATGGCACAATAACCGTACGAATGTGCTTCAAGCCTACCAGATTCGCACGCAGCAAAAGCTTTTGGAAAAAACAAATATCAATCTTCATAAAATGGCTTATTACGATCCGCTGACCGACCTGCCCAACCGCCGGTATCTAAACGATATTTTACAGAAAGAAACCGCGCTGATGATGCGCAAGAATTACGAGTCCTGCCTGATTATGCTCGATCTTGACTACTTTAAATATGTGAATGACAATCACGGGCATCCCGTGGGAGATAAGCTGCTCGTTCAAATCAGCGCATTGCTTTCTCAAAACATTCGGAAATACGATACGATCTGCCGCCTGGGCGGCGAAGAATTTATGATACTGCTTCCGCAAACCGATTTGGATGAAGCCGTGGCTGTGGCTCACAAGCTTTTGAATGTGATCTCATCCGAGCCTTTCGTCATCGATGATAAATCGGTTAGCATTACAACCAGCATCGGCGTCTCACGCCTCAAGAAGGACGCGGACGCCTCGCTGATTGACCAATATACACATGTGGATACGGCTCTTTATAAAGCCAAGCGGGACGGACGCAACTGCGTAAGGACCGCTTAACTCACCGATAATTTTACTGTTGCGCGGCGCGACAGCAGATACGCAAGCGTTCCTGTCACAGCCGCAAATACCAAATCCATTCCCATTGCCACATAAGGACTGCCGCTTAAACGTCCCGAGCAGAAAGCAAACACCGTTCCAAGAAACTTGTATATTTCCCCCGAGAACAACTGTGCGTCGATCACCGGCAGCAGGATGAAGAAGAACACGGGAACACCGATCGATATGGCCAGTTTTAACGGTTTGTTCATACGGTAATATGCTGTTGTGATGAAATACCCGAGCATGATACACGAAAGATATCTGCAGATCATATAAAGGATTCCTTCACCGTATAGCAAAGACCCGCTGTCGATATAACGTGAAGCAAATAACTGCACCAAAGACGACTCGTAATTGATGAACTGCCGGATAATAAGCGCATTGAGGCTGTCGATGAGCGCCATGCCCACACACAAAACTGCCGCAGTTAAGACAAAGCTTGTGAACATCGTTTTTCTCGAAATGCCGTTGGCCGAGAACATATGGAACGTCGATTTGTATGCGTTAAGGCCTACCACAAACAGAAAGATCATGGATGCCACATCAAAGCCGCCGAATGTCACGTGCATATCAAACCGCCTGAATGCAAGCAGTGATATACCCATCAAAATAAAAAGTGAATAGATGACGATGTAGAATATAATGACAGGCCATTTGATGCCGCTGAGCTGATATTTTAAAGCCGGTGCCAATCTCATAAATTATTTCCTCCCTCTAAGAATTTGTCAGATGAATAAACAGGCTTTGCAGGTTGAGCTTCGATACCTCAATACCCTGCGGCACTGCATTTTCACTGATCGTTTCCAGCAGATATGCGCTCTTCATGCCGCCGAGCGAATCCTGTCCGAGCACTTTTTTACCCTGAACGAAACTATCGACCAAACCGGCAGGCCCTGTTACCGTCACACCCGCTTTGAGTGCATTTTGCGTGGTGTCGTTCATAATGATCTCTCCGCTCTTAATGATCGCGACATTTTCGATCACGCCTGCGGCCTCTTCAATCAGATGCGTCGACACGACCACAGTTTTGGGTACGCGGCTGTAGCTCTCGATCAATTCGCGGTAAAACACATCGCGGTAATTCGCGTCAAGGCCGAGAACCGGTTCATCAAGCAGCAGCACCGGCGCGTTGCACGACAGCGCCGCGATAATTTTATAAATCGACTTATACCCGGTGGACAGCGCTCTGACCTTTTTCTTGGTGTTCAGCGCAAACTTTTCGGCCAGCTGCCGCGCGTAATCGGTATCCATATCCGGATAAAACTCATTCGTCCATTTAAAAACCTCTTTGACCGTCATGGTATCGGGATAAAGCGACTGTTCGGTCATGCAATAGACCTTTTTGAGCACGTCGTCGTTCTCCTGCACGGGCTCCCCGTCGATCAAAACAGTTCCTTTCGTGGGAAACAACTTGTTGGTAATCAGCCCGAGCAATGTTGATTTTCCTGCGCCGTTTCGCCCGAGCAAGCCGCTGATTTTGTTTTCTTCAAACGTGAGCGTCACATCTTTGAGCGCGGTTGTGCTTCCGAAGCATTTTGTGACGCCTTTAACCTCAATCAAGCTCATTTTTAAATCCTTTCTTTATCATATTATTAATTTCTTCAGGGGAAATAGAAAGCTTCTGCGCTTCCGACAACAGCGGCCGGACAAATTTTTCAAAAAACAGCTGCTCCCTTTTCTTCAGTATCACGTCTTTTGCTCCTTTCGCGACAAACATGCCTAGCCCGCGTTTTTTATAAAGGATGCCATCGTCCGCAAGCATCGTGATGCCCTTGAGCGCCGTTGCAGGATTAATTTTGTAGCTTACGGATATCTCCGTTGTGGACGGAGCCTGCATATCCTCACCGAGCGCACCCGTCAGTATCGCATTTTCCAGCTGTTCCGCAATCTGAATGAAGATCGGCACGTCACTCTGCAAATTGAGTTGCACTTCATCACCTCCTTGGTTATTTACTCTTGTAGCTAACTATAGTACAGCTGCGCGTGTTTGTCAACATTCTTTTTAAATAGAATTATTGAGCATATAATCTTTGAAAAACCGGTGGTTTAATCAATAAGCCGCGCACCATTGTGTTGACACTCTTAATCAATTCATCTTATAATGACTAAGAATTTAAACAAAAGATGTGACTCGGAAAGGATATTTATGGAAGCACTGCTTAAGGGTTTTACGAATTTCAGCTGGCAGCAGGCTGTGATGATCGTAATCGGGCTCGTACTCATTTTGTTGGCTATAAAAAAAGAATATGAACCCATGCTGCTTTTACCTATCGGTTTTGGCTGTGTGCTGACCAATCTTCCGCTTGCGACTGTACTTGCTAATTCTCTCGGAGAAATTGGTTTTCTGAAGGTGCTTTTTAATGCCGGTATTGCGACGGAGCTGTTCCCTCTGCTCATTTTCGTCGCTATCGGTGCGATGATCGATTTTTCACCGCTGCTAAAACAACCTGTCATGTTGTTTTTTGGCGCTGCGGCACAATTCGGTATTTTCGCCGCGATGATGCTGGCGATTTGCGCCAATGCCATCGTGCCTGATTTGTTCAGCCTGCAGGAAGCTGCGGCTGTCGGTATCATCGGCGCGGCAGACGGCCCGACCACGATTTTTGTCGGTAATCTGTTTGCAAAGGATTATATCGGCGCACTGTCGGTGGCTGCCTACTCGTATATGGCGCTTGTGCCCATCATTCAGCCGCCTGTTATCCGGGCGCTGACCACCAAAAAAGAGCGGCGTATTCGCATGGATTCGGATGTCGGTAAACCCATTCCGAAGCCGGTGCTGATTCTTTTCCCCATAATTATTACGATTGTGGTCGGCTTTATCGCTCCCGATGGCGTACCGCTTGTCGGCGCGCTGATGTTCGGCAATTTGATCAGAGAATGCGGCGTTTTAAAGCGGCTCTCCGATTCGGCTCAGAACGAGCTGGCCAACCTTGTGACGCTGCTGCTCGGTATCACGATCGGCTCCACAATGTCCGCCTCGACGTTCCTGCAATGGGATACCGTCATGATTCTCGTTATCGGGTTCCTCGCATTTGTGTTTGATACCGCCGGCGGCGTGCTCTTCGCAAAGCTGATCAATCTGTTCCTTAAGAAGAAAATCAATCCGATGATCGGCGCGGCGGGTATATCCGCATTCCCGATGTCCGCCCGCATTGTTCATAAGATGGCTCAAAAGGAGGATCCGTCCAACTTCATACTGATGCCTGCCATCGGTGCAAACGTATCAGGCCAGATCGGATCCATTATTGCAGGCGCAGTCCTGATCTCTTTACTGGTATAACAGGAGGTTGTTATGAACGTAGGTGAAATGTTGTCTCAAGGTGTGCAGTATATGGGCATCGGCGTCGCCGTCGTGTTCGTCGTGCTGGCTGTTTTTTTCGGAGTCATCAAGCTCTTGATAAAAATCTGGCCGCCCAAGGAAATCGATTAAAAACACATCTGCCCGGCGGATAACCGCCGGGCTTTTTGTTTACATGTGCATTTATCCGTCCGCCTCAGACCGTTAATGAAGCTATTCAGCCGCACAGGCCATCCGCTTGCGCAAATGTACACAGACTTTCTGCCGCAGCTTTTGTTTTATGGCTCAGCGCATAATGAAACTGGAGCGTTCTAAGCGGCCGCCCAAAATTGTTGAGCTCGGATGATATTCCTTCCGCTGCGCGGTTAATCCAGCTTTTTTATCATGATCGATGCGGATACACCGCTGTCAGAGAGCTGCGCTGCGGCCACTGTCCCCGACGTCATGATCAGCCGGACTGTCGCACCGGCATCGAGTTCGGTGAGCACAGCGGTGCCGTATACCGCTTCACGCGTGTCAATCAGCCTTGCCATCACACTGCCGTCTATGGTTTGCCCGTCGGCCTGAAGGGAAAGCGCCAAATGCAGGGCGTTGGCGGCCCGCATGGTCACCGAATAGCTGATCTCATAGACTCCCGATACCATCACGATAATATCAGACGAATTATCATCGTGCGCAAGCCCCTTTAAAACCGTATGATTGCTGAACCTGACAGGCACCACATCACCCGGCACCGAGACGGCCAGTATTTGCGGCCCGCTTTGAAATATGTATCCGTAAACGCCTTGCTTTTGCGGCGAGGCTTTTGCTTCTTCCTTTACTTCCGGCGCGCATGATGGCTCCGCAGGTACCACAAGCTTCAGGATTTCTTTGCGGGATTCGGCTGGCATCCGCTTTGCTTTATCACTTTGTGAATGAGTTTTGAAATTTCTGAAATAGGCATTGCTCATATAATCATCTCCCCACAACATAAGTTCTCATACTATCTTATTTTCGGGTAATGAAAACGGTGCGAAAATGAAAAACAGGGCGTTTCTGACTTCTTATAATGCTGCTTAAAGCCAATCGTCCTGCATTTTTTCAGCCGCCAATTTTTTTGCTTGTGAGTCACCCCCAGTGAAACACCCCGCAAAACCCGATTAATGTCTGCCTTTCTTATTCGCTTTTGTTCCGTCGGTTTTGGCCTTGCCCTGAATCTCCGGAACAGGCTGCTGTTCATTTTTCTTATAATGCTGTTTATGGTTGCTCTCCGTGCCGTGAGGGTCGCTCGGGTCCGGTCGGCGCATGCCTGCTTTTGCCATTATACCGCCTCCTTTTTTTCTATTGTATCCTTTAAAAACACATTCTATTGCACCGCTGCGTGTCAACTCGTCGCTCCTTGACAAAAACGGACGATGACGTTTATACTTGCATTTATTATCCCAGAAAAGAGGCCTCATTTTGGATCATACGAAGCAACTGGGGACGGCCCCCATTTTCAGATTAGTGGTAAAGTTCTCTCTGCCCACCATTTTCTCAATGATCGTCAATGCAATATACAACATTGTCGACCGAATTTTCGTCGGAAAATTTGTCGGTGAAGATGCCCTTGCCGGGCTCACCGTTTCATTCCCGCTGATGATAATCGGTTTTGCAGTCGGGACTCTGTTTGCCATCGGCGGCGCAACGCTGATTTCCATAAAATTCGGAGAACATAAGCTGGACGAAGCCAATCATATATATGGCAATACGGCAGCACTGATTTTGATCAGCAGCCTGTTGATGACGGTGCTCGGCCAAATTTTTCTACCTCCTCTGCTTCGCCTCTCCGGAGCTACGGACGCAAATTTTACGTTTGCGCTTTCCTATATGCGCATTATCATCATCGGGCTTGTGTTTCAGCTGGCTTCGTTCATGATGGCTGCCATCGTCCGCAGCGAGGGCAAACCGTTTTTATCGATGATCAGCCAAGTATTATCGGCGGTCACCAACATCGTCCTCGATTATGTGTTTATCGGCCCGCTTAATATGGGTGTTGAAGGCGCTGCCATCGCAACCGTCATCGGGCAAATGGTCGGGTTCGGTATCCTTTCACATTACTATTTTATATCGAAGAAAAGCCTGTTGAAGCTAACCCTTGCCAACCTGCGCTTACGCTGGTCTTACTTGCGACAGATCATGACGATCGGTGCATCCAGCTTTGTGATTAATCTCGGAACAGGCATATCCGCATCGTTCACCAACGGGGCATTAGCCTTTTACGGCGGCGATGCCGCCATTACATCTTTCGGTGCAATCAACAGCCTGTTCACGCTCGTGCTGATGCCGGTACTGGGTCTTTTACAAGGAATCGGCCCCATTATGGGCTACAACCACGGCTTGCGCCAAAATGCTCGTGTTTGGAAAACGCTTTGGACGGGCATCGGCCTTGGCTGCATATTCACGTTTACACTTTTTGCGCTGATGGAAATCTTCCCTGAGGCATTTGCGTCGCTCTTTCTCGACCCTGAGTCTCCCACCATGCCGGTTTGTGCGCATGGGCTGCGTTTGCAGATGCTCGCTTTGCCGGTGTTGTCCTTCAGTGTGCTGTCAACAGCTTATTTCCAGTCAACGGCTCAGGGTAGTAAGAGCTTTTTCATCAGCCTGCTGCGCCAACTGCTCGTGATCATCGGCGTATTGGTCTTGCCGAATTTCTTACAATTGTCCGGCGTTTGGCTCGCCGGTCCGTTCTCAGAGCTGCTGTCTTTGCTGGTGGCTTCGCTGATGCTTGTCTTCGATCGGCGTGCCCGCAGACTGGAACCACTGCCCTTAGAGGCTTAAACAAAGCATATTTCCAAACTTATTACAAAACAAAGGCCGTACCATTTTCGGTATGGCCTTTTTCTTATACGATCGTCAGCCGGTTGTGACCACAAATGTCCCTCTCCATTTAATCACACGCTTGCCTTCCTCGCTGCAGTTGGCTGCACCTGCGGTGCATGCCGGAGACAGCGAGGGTGTCATGTTGCCCGCAACCGCTAGGTTTTCCACCGTTATGCTCACCACTTGAGGGACATTGGTCAGCGACGTGTTCCCTCCTACCGGAGCTTTCACATCGAGGCTGCCGGTGGCCGATACCCATCCAAGCGCGGTTGATGCCGTTGTGGCTGCCAACGCCGAGGACGGAGCACCGCTATTGAAGGAAACCACCTGTTCCTTAACATCATACACCGGTTCGCTTTGAATGATTGGGAATGCATTGCAAATATATGGAATCGTTCCGACCAAATAAAACACAACCATCTGCACCGGACCGATATCGGGCACATCCACCGTTTCTTCCTTGCCCGCGACTTGCAGCCTGCTCTTATCAAAAAGCACGCTCTTCACGCCGTTTGGGTCTGAAAAGCTTTCATCTAGTTTAAATGGCGGTGATATTTCTGCTGTTGCGCAAAACGGGATTCTCACTTCAGCCATATGTATAAACGCCTCCTAAATAGAATTAGTGATATAGATTAGCCACTATATCATATTTTATTCTATTTCTCGTATTGTGTGACTTTGGGGACAGCCCCTAAAGGGTGTGAAAGCGGGTGAGAGCCTTATCCCGCCCTTATGTAATGCAGGCCTTTCGCATTTGCCGGAACCGCATGTGTGGTATCATACAACGGCCGGTTCGTCCGTCCGTTGTATGAATGAAAAGAGACCGGCTCGAAATTCGGTGAGTAAAAAGCAATGTCTTATCAGTTCATACAGAATCAGATGCAGCCATAAAGCGCAATTTCATCGGATTCACTTAAGCGAACGCCAAAAGCAAGAGCAGGCCGCTTTGGCCTGCTCGATGTATATGAAAAGAGCAATAATTGGAGGGCAATTGCTCTCTTATATAGCGTTCATTATTCCCCGAAGCGTTTCACCTCAAACCAGAATACAACGCCGTCCTCAACATTTTCCGCTCCGAAGCGCTGCCCCAAAACCGTTTGAATGGCTTTTACCACGCTTAAACCGAGGCCGTAACTGTCCTGTACGCGCGTACGCGCGCCATCCGCTTTGTAGAAGCTGTTCCAGATGTTTTCCATCATCTCATCCGATAAATGAGAACCCGTGTTAAACACGTTGATACGGATTGTTTCGCCCTGCGCCTGCGTCCAAATACGGATCCGCTTACGGCTGTCTCCGTAGCGCGCCGCGTTGGACACGTAATTGGCAAGCACCTGCTCAAACCGCATCGCATCAAAAACACCAATATGGTCTTCCGCCGCTTCGAGCGTCACCGCCAGTCCGTTCTGTGCAATAAAGCCATCGTATTTATCAATAAAGCTCAGCAGCCGTTCTTTAACAGACAGCTTTTCATTGATGATCTCGGTGCGTCCGCTTTGCATTCTGGTTAAGTCCAGCATTTCTTTGAGCAGGCGGCTCATCTTGGCTGCTTCCTCCGCGATTATCTCGATATAAATATCCTTTTGCTGCTCGTTGCTGGTATACCCCGTATTCATTTCATCCGCATACCCCTTAATCAGCGCAAGCGGTGTGCGCAGCTCATGAGACGCGTTGGATATAAACGTTCGCTGTGCGGCAATGTCCTTTTCGAGCTGCTCGTTCTGGCTTTTGAGCGTATTGAGCGCATTCTCGAGTTCAGTGCCTAAGCGGTTGACATCCTCCCCGAGGCTTTGCAGCTCATCGCCTGTGTATACGTCACAACGGCCTTCAAAATTCAGAGCCGCCAACTCTCCCACCGCATTCTGTATCTGTTTGATGGGCCGGGTAAAGCTTTTGGACACTTTGAACACGACAGCGAGCGAAATCAGCAACGTCAGCAAAGCGCAGGCCAGCAGCAGGATGTTCGCCTGCTGGACGCTTTGGTTGACCGGCTCCACAGCCTGCGTGACGATGACTGTGACGCCGTTTTCGAGCGTCGTTGTGCAAACCATCATGTCAATGCCGGATCGGGGTTCCCGCATGGTGCCAAGATAGATGCCCTCTTTGACTTCCGTAAACCCGGGCTTTCCTCTTCGGAAGGTATCGGGCAGGTTGTCGTTTTCACTCGTAAGCGGCTGCGGGCTTTCGGCACTGCCGGGCTGGCCGCCTTCTGCAATACTGCCGCCGCTTTCGGAGCCATATGGTAAAGACGCGTCGTCTGCAGGTGATTGAATCTCCGGCGGAATCTGCCCGTTGTCTGATCTTGGCTGCAGACCGAATTCGGGTGATGTGGAATAAAGTATACCCTCCCCGTTTCGGATAATAATGTCGTATGAGTTCCCCACATCGAGGGCGCCGACTGCATCCCGGAGCGCCTCCTCATCCTGCGTGTAATCGATTTTTACGAGTGAATCCATGGCACCGAGCATCGCGTTTTTGATCGTGGCGTAATACAGCGGGCGAAGCAGCAGCGTGTTGGACAGCAATATCAATGTGGATATTCCCAGCACCAGCCCCGTGATGATAAGGAACAGCCGCTTTGTGATGCTCGTTTTATGCTTTCTCATGGCGTCACCTCAAAACGATAGCCATACCCGCGCAGCGTGGTGATATACGCGCCGCAGACGCCGAGTTTTGTGCGCAGACGATTGATATGCGTATCCACCGTATTGGGGGAACCGAGGTAATCGTATCCCCATACGCCTTCGAGAATCTGGTCACGGCTTAAGGATATGTTTTCGTTTTCGGCAAGATAGACAAGCAGCTCATACTCCTTGCGGCTCAGCATCGCCGGCGTGCCGTCTACCGTCACCTCACGCGCATCCTGATCAATCCTGATGCTGCCAAAGCTCGTGCGCTGTTGGCTCTGGCTTCGCCTGAAAAGCGCCTCCACCCGCGCCACCAGCACCATGGGGGTAAACGGCTTGATGATATAATCATCCGCGCCGCAGTCAAACCCCCTAACCTGGTCGTAGTCCTCCCCTTTTGCCGTCAGCATCAGTATCGGGCACGACGATTTTGCGCGCAGTCGGCTGCAGCAGGCAAGCCCGTCCATTTCGGGCATCATCACATCGAGTATCACCATATCGGGAGCATTTTCATCGAAGACGCTCAGGGCCTGTTTTCCATTTTCGGCTTCTATCACGCGGTAGCCGCGGTTTTCGAGCACAATACGCAGCAGATCCCGAAGGCGCGTCTCATCATCCACCACCAATATTGTCTTTTTGATAT
>JAEZNC010000150.1 GCA_023441905.1 Bacillota bacterium
GCAATTGGCCGATTTATCGGGCAATTGACGGAAGGAGTTGCTTAGCGCTCTTTGTCATGGGACCCTTCGCTTACACTCAGGGTGACATTATCTGCTGCCTGCTAGGATGAATCTAATGCTATGTAAACCGCAATCCTCCGACACGCTGTGCGTGCCACCTCCTTTCAAAAGGAGGCTTTTCCGCCTATATAGCTGCGTTGTGCAATTTAGGAGGATTGAAAGAGTCAATATCGCTGTATCAAATAATCCATAGAAAACAGCCAATCAATGCGCTTTGCCCCTGCCTCCCTCAATGAGGGAGGTGGCAATTGGCCGATTTATCGGGCAATTGACGGAAGGAGTTGCTTAGCGCTCTTTGTCATGGGACCCTTCGTTTACGCTCAGGGTGACATTATCCGCTGCCTGCTCGCAATCTCTTTAAATGGGGCTTTCAGCTATGTGGATTGAGGATTAACCAGCAAGCCATATAAATAAAAAACGCTCCGGTTCCGGAACGTCCTTCATTCTTAATTCTTAATTGCTCTATGACATTTTAATCTCGCTCACAAAAATCACCTGACCGTCCAGCCAATACAGCGTGAAGGGCGCGCCGAGCTTTTTGTTTTTAATGTATTCCACAAAGGTTTTGTCCAAGTAAGGCGTGTCCAGTTTGGCGCAGCTAAGATAAGCGTTGTAAACCGCGGTCTGCTCGTCGAGTTCTTCCTCGTTGATAAGATACGATTCTGCAGGGTCTGTGCTGCCGCGCACGTAGTTATCGTTATAGGCGAGCTTGTCGTAATGAATGAGGCAGCCCTGCCGCACGAGCTCGGCGCTTGTGATTTGCACCGGGTACGATTCCACCTTATTCGGTGACGCAATGATGCGGTCGAGCAGACCGCTGATGATGCTGCCGTCGTATGCGAACTCGGTGGGCATGGCCGCATCGCTCGCCGAGGCGGCCGTTTCTATTGACCCGCAGCCAATGCATGCGAGGAGAGGTACCACGCAAAGCACCAGAACCAGTGTTTTTCGTTTCACAAATACCCTTCTTTCAAAAAAGGAGAGTTAAATCTCTCCTTTGAGTTTACGCCTCGCGTTTGGCAATCATATCTTTGGTTTTCATGAGCCGCGTCAGGTTGCCGCGCTCGTTTTCGTCAAGCTTCATTCGAATATAGCGGATGGTCTCCTGCAGCTGAGGAATCATCACATATTCGAGCGCGTTCACACGGCGCCGCGTTTTCTCAATCTCATCCGCGAGCATGTTGCACGTTTTTTCGAGCTCAGCGAGCTCCACCATCTGCGGCAGCACGCTCGAAAGCTTTGTTGTCGCGTTATCGAGCTCGGCCGAGGTTGAAAGCAGGCCATAAGGGAAGAACGAACGCTCCTGCTTCTTCTCGCTATAGCTGATTTTAGGCACATCCACGCTCATGATGTTTGAACGGCTGATGGAGAGCTCCACCTCACGCACCGGATACATCAGCGCTTCGTCCATTGATTCTTTGGACATCGCAACGCGCGCGAGCACAAATCCCGCGAGTGCGGCAGAAAGAGCCGCTTCCACCTCTTCGCGCAGCGCTTTATTGCGGCGGATCAGCAGCATAAACTGCCGCACCATCTCGTCGCGTTTGTCTTTGAGCAGCTTGTGCCCCCGCGTGGCCGTCACCAAGCGCTTTTTGAGCTTGGTTAATTCCATGCGTGTGGGGTTCACACGTAAAACAGCCATTGTTTAGTCCTCATCCGCGGGCAGATATTTTTCGATATAGTCGTCTTTGATGCGCTTGAGCTCCGACTTGGGCAATATCTTTAATAGCTTCCATCCGAGATTAAGCGTTTCCTCAATTGTGCGGTTCGTCTCGTAACCCTGTGAGACGTATTGCTTTTCAAACGCATCTGCGAATTTCGCATAGAGCTTATCCACATCTGACAGCGCGGCCTCGCCAAGTATGACCGACAGCTCCTTGGCGTCCTTGCCGCGTGCGTATGCCGCAAACAGCTGGTTCATCGTATCCGCGTGGTCCTCACGCGTTTTGCCCTTGCCGATGCCCTTGTCTTTCAAACGCGAGAGCGACGGAAGCACGTCGATCGGGGGCGTCACGCCTTTACGCAGCAGCTCGCGTGAGAGGATAATCTGTCCTTCCGTGATGTAACCTGTGAGGTCCGGAATCGGGTGCGTTTTGTCGTCCTCGGGCATCGAGAGTATCGGAATCTGCGTGACGGAACCCTCGCGTCCCTTAATGCGGCCTGCGCGTTCGTACATCGTGGCAAGGTCGGTATAGAGGTAGCCCGGGTAGCCTCTGCGGCCCGGCACTTCCTTTCTCGCGGCGGAAACCTCACGCAGCGCCTCGGCATAGTTTGTGATGTCCGTGATGATCACGAGCACATGCAGATTTTTCTCGTACGCGAGATATTCGGCGGCTGTGAGCGCCATACGCGGCGTAGAAATACGCTCGATCGCCGGGTCGTCCGCGAGGTTGATGAAAAGCACGGTGCGGTCAATCGCGCCCGTCTTTTTAAAATCGCTGATGAAGAAATCGGCTTCCTCAAACGTGATGCCGACCGCGGCAAACACCACCGCAAAGTTCGATTCGCCGCCGAGCACCTTCGCCTGGCGCGCAATCTGCGCGGCGAGGTTGGCATGCGGCAGACCGGAACCCGAGAACACGGGCAGTTTTTGTCCGCGCACGAGCGTGTTGAGCCCGTCAATCGCGGAAATGCCCGTTTGAATGAATTCCTCCGGGTAGTCGCGCGCCGCCGGGTTGATGGGGGCGCCGTTGATGTCCATGCGCTTCTCGGGTATAATCGCGGGGCCGTTGTCAATCGGCTCGCCCATACCGTCGAACACGCGCCCGAGCATGTCGTAAGACACCGCGAGCTCGATGCTGCGCCCGAGAAAACGCGCTTTAGAGGTTGAAATTTTGAGGCCCTGCGAGCTTTCGAACAGCTGGACGAGCGCCTTGTCACCATTGATTTCGAGCACCTTGCCGCGCCGTGTTTCACCGTTCTGCTGAACGAGTTCCACAAGTTCGTCGTATTTTACGCCGCTGACGCCCTCAACAAGCATAAGCGGGCCGACAACCTCGCTTATCGTGCGGTATTCCTTAAGCAACGTCTATCCCACCTTCCTCAAATAACGCGCTCATCTGGTTCTCCAGATTCTGCGTAATGGCTGCGAACTTTTCTTCCGCGTCTTTTTCGGGCACATACTTTGCGCGGCCGATTTCCTCGCGTACGGGCAGCGCTGTGATTTTAGAGAGCGGTGCGCCCGCGGCGAGCGCTTTTTCGCCCAGCTCACCCCATGAGAGGATAAGCTTTAATATGCCGTATTGCTTATTCAGCGACGTGTATGTATCGGTATCGTGGAACGCGTTTTGATGCAGGTAATCCTCGCGGATGCTGCGTGCGGTTTCGAGCTTCAAACGGTCTTTGAGCGACAGCGCGTCCACACCGACAAGCCGGACGATTTCTTCCAGCTCCGCCTCTTCCTGAAGCAGCTGCATCGTTTTTTGACGCAGTTCCACCCATTCGTGAGAGACGTTTGAATCAAACCAATCGGTTAAACGGTCGAGATACAGCGAATAGGATGTGAGCCAGTCGATCGCGGGAAAATGGCGCTTGTAGGCGAGCTGAGCGGATAACCCCCAGAACACCTTGACAATGCGCAGCGTGGCCTGCGAAACCGGCTCCGAAATATCGCCGCCCGGCGGCGACACCGCGCCGATGGCCGTGACCGCGCCGATGCGTTCGTCGCTGCCGAGTGCCTTCACGATGCCCGCGCGCTCATAAAAGCCCGCGAGGCGCGAGGACAGGTAGGCCGGATAGCCTTCGTCACCCGGCATTTCTTCGAGACGTCCCGACATTTCGCGCAGCGCTTCAGCCCAGCGCGAGGTGGAATCGGCCATAATGGCCACCTTGTATCCCATGTCGCGGAAATATTCCGCAATCGTGATGCCTGTGTATATCGATGCTTCGCGCGCCGCCACCGGCATATCGGATGTGTTGGCAATCAGCACCGTGCGTTTCATCAGCGGCTCACCGCTGCGCGGATCCTTGAGCTCGGGGAACTCCATCAGCACGTCAGTCATCTCATTGCCGCGCTCGCCGCATCCCACGTACACAATAATGTCCGCGTCGGCCCACTTGGCAAGCTGATGCTGAACCACCGTTTTGCCGCTGCCAAAAGGCCCCGGCACCGCAGCTACGCCGCCCTTAGCAACGGGGAACAGCGTATCGATGACGCGCTGGCCCGTAATCATGGGTTCCGACGGCGGCAGTTTTTCAGCAAACGGGCGGCCGCGACGTACCGGCCACTTCTGCAGCATCGTCACGTCGATCGTGTCAGCGCCGTTCTTGAGCTTCGCGATCGGCTCTGTGATCGTGGCCTCACCGCTTGCGATCCATTCCACCGTGCCCTGCGCGGTCGGCGGCACCATAATATAGTGTTTGACGAGCGTGGTTTCCTGCACGTATCCCAAAAAATCGCCCGCTGTAACGACATCGCCGGCCTTTGCGGTCGGTACAAATGTCCACTTTTTTTCGTAATCGAGCGGCGATACGTTGATGCCGCGCGTAATACGGTCTCCTGCAAGCGTTCTGATTTTATCGAGAGGGCGCTGTATACCGTCAAATATCGATTCGATGAGTCCCGGAGCAAGTTCAACCGAGAGTGGGCTGCCTGTGGGCGTCACCGGCTCTCCGGGCCCGAGGCCGCTCGTTTCCTCATACACCTGAATTGAGGCCATGTCGCCTCGCAGCTCAATGATTTCGCCGATAAGCTGCTGGCCGGAGACCCTCACCACATCGTACATCTCACTGTCTTTAAGTCCGCTCGCGACGATGAGGGGACCGGAAACCTTGACGATTCTGCCTTCCATAAGCTCTTCCTTCCTATATAATCTCTTGCGCGCTATATTCGCGCGGGTTATTCGTCTCTAAAAAGGATGTCCGCGCCGATCGCCTTTTCGACGTTTGCGTGGATACCTTTCATACCAATGCCTGTTGCACCGCGATTGCCCGGAATCGGAATGATCGCGGGGAACGGCGACGTTTTGTATCGGTCAATCGTCTCAGCGGCGGTTTCGGCAGCCTGTTCGGTGACGAAAATAATCGCATAGCCGCTCGTGGCGAGCCGGTTTAATACGGCGGTCACCTCGTTATCCGCAGCCGGATAGACATCGATACCAAGCGTTCTGAAACCGATGATGCTGTCAGAATCGCCCACGACACCAATTTTGTTCATCTTTCATCCTCTCTAGTACAGCTCTTTTAAACGCTTGGCCACCACGTCGGCATCAATGCCGCCCTGCTTGGCCGTCATCACCATGCGCACAGCCGCCGCTTCACGCTGTTTGGCAATATAATACCCGAACAGCGGTCCGATGCCGAACATATCATGACGTTGTTCCTTTAGCAGCGCGAGCAGATAATCGTCGCGCTTCTTCTCGAGCATGTACAGACTGCCCGTCTTTAAATAATCTTCAAACGCGTCGGCGAGTATCGCGGCATAGCCGCCCCGTCCTGCCGCTGTCAGCACGCTTTCATCCGGGAGATCAAAAGCATCGAGCAGCGTGCGTTTTTCGATACGGCCTCCTTTGAGGAAGGCGCGCTCAAACGTGTCTTTAGGGGCAAGCGCCGCGCGCACACGCAGCAACGCAATGATATTGCTCAAATCGAAATAGATGGTGAAATACTCTGTGACCAGCTCGTTTTTCATTTCAGCCACGAGATCGCGGATCTCCTTGGCATAAGCGCGGTCGAGTGCCACACCGATCACAGACGGATCCGTTGCGATGGCAAACTGTTTATCGATATAATTCAATGCGTTCGTCATGTTATCGGGCAGCTCGTAGTAATTGTTTTCTAATATCGCGCGGCGCAGCGTTTCAACGCTGATATTGCCCGCGATAAGAGGAACGCTGTCGAGGGGAAGGTCGCGTAACAGCAGCTTGATAATAACTTTTAAATTGTCATAATCACGCCCGGCCCGCACAATGCGCGTAAACACATCACTCGGAGAGAGCTCAAACAACAGCGCGTCAGTCTCGTTGAGCTCCTTTTGAATCATCGTTTCAAAATCCGCCGCAGACTGACCGTAGCCAAATTCTATGAGCTGGCGCATGGCCGACTCAAAATCTCTGGCTTCTATCAGCCGATTCAGCTTTTCTTTTGTAATCAGCTTTGGCTCGAGCGCCTTGATGCGCGCCGAGGCAAAGGGATAGCTGCTTTGAATTTCAGACATTTTTCATCCCATCATGCGCCGAACAAAGCGGCCGCAACGTCCGTTTCACTCTGCTGCCAGGCTTCGCCGAGCAGCGCTTCGAGCGACATATCGATTTCGAGTCCGCCATCCACATAGACGAAACCACCCGCAAAACTGCGTTTTTCAGTCAACAGCTTGATTTCGCCCCTGCCGTATTTGGCTTTGAGCGTCTTGTTAACATCGTCAATAAACGGCTGGCCTATGCGCGTCTCGCTTTTCGAGACGATGATACCACCCGTTCCGGACACAGCGCAGGCAAACAGGCGCTGTTTTAAAAGAGATACATATTGATCGTCCGGGAGACCGGTGAGCTTTTGCATGGCAAGCGCTTTGGCCTCGCCCATGATTTCCTGCTTGGCGGCAAGAAGCTGCTTTCTGTATTCAAGGTCGTAAACAGCAGCGAGACGCTTTTTGTTTTCACGCACCGTTTCATCCGCCAAACGGCTGATTTCAGCTTTGCGCTTTTCAATATCTTTATTAAGCTTATCGCGCATGACTTTCTTTTTCTCTTCAGCGTCATTCCAGTAGCTTTCCGCATCGCGCTGGGCGTCGCCGAGAATTTTTTCAATGAGTTTTTCCGCTCCGGCCAATTGATATCACGTCCTTCGATACTGTTTTTTGCTTAAAATGATAACATTTTAAACCGCCGCAAAAGCGGCGAAGGGGCAAAGTCCTATCAATGCTCTCATTTGCGCTTAAGGCGGCTCAGTTATGCAGCACGCGAAGCGCCTTTAAAGGCATCTGTTTCCTCATTTAATCAGTGGGACAGTATTAAGCGGCTTTGCCAAGCAGCACGATCAGCATGGAAATCAGCAGCGAGAAAACCGCATACGTTTCAACGAGTATCGCCATTGTGATCGCTTTGCCCTGCTCCTCGGGGCGCTTGCCAAGAAGAGCGATACCGGCAACCGCCGTTTTCCCCTGGTGAATCGCCGATGTGAGGCCCACAATGCCCACCGGAAGAGCACCAAAGAAGTATAGCCAGCCCTGCGCCGGGGAAATGGGGCCGCCGCTGACCACGCCGTTGTTGAGCAGAATCAAAAACGCCACCAGCAGGCCGTAAATACCCTGTGTACCGGGCAGCAACTGAAGCACGAGCGACTGGCCGAATTTATCGGGGTCTTCAGAAATAAGGCCCGCAGCGGCCTGGCCCGTTAAGCTGATGCCTTTAGCCGAGCCGATGCCCGCAAGCCCGACAGCAAGCGCCGCGCCGAAGGTGGATATGATCATGCCGAAGTATTCACCAAAAAAGTCCATTTTGTTCCTCCTTAATAGGTTACACTGTTATCAATTTCGTTAAACCGCTGTGCGGTATATCTGACACTATTCTTCCAATCGGTAGTTCTTTGTTTTCACACTCAGCGGCATAAACGCATGGCCGTCTCCTTCATAGAACTTGTTGAAAAACTCGATGTACTGAAGCCTTGCGGAATGCACAAACGCGCCGAGCGCATTGATCATAATATTGAACACATGACCGACCGTCATGATGATGATGCCGAAAATGTACCCGATCCATGGCCCCATCATGAGCCCCGCAATCGTGTTGAACACCATCGCGATCACGGTGGTGGACAGACCCATGCCGAAAATACGCGCGTATGAGAGTATGTCGCTGACGTAGCCCGTGACATTATACAGGCTGGCAAGGCCGCCGACGGCTTTGCGAACAATGCCTTTTTTGCTGCGCCCCTGCGTCAGCAGCAATATGACTGTGCCGCCGAGCGCAAGATAAGTACCCACCGTTCCGAGCGGGCCGCCCACGAGCAGCATAATCAATCCGATGATGACCATGATCCAAGAAAGGCGGTCGAAAATGGCTGCCCAAAATTGTCCGCGCTTGATATCCATATAGATCCCCACACAGATACCCGTCAATATATGCAGGATGCCGATACCGAGGCACAGGCCGAGTGTCAGCATCGCGCCGTCACCGTCGAGCGGGTTGATCACGGCGGGTATGCCCTGAATACTGAATACCGTGCCGTAAAACAGCCCCCAAAAGACGGTTGATACGCCGCATATTAAAAACACCGTGGTGATTTGGCGGAACATGCCTGTGGGCTTTTTAAGCTTGAGTATCACAAACGCGCCGATGGAGAGTATCGCACCGTACGCGGCATCGCCGATCATCATGCCGAAAATGATGAAATAGAATATCGACATCAGCGTGTTCGGATCAATGCCCTTGTAATGCGGCGTGGAATACATATTGGAAACAGCTTCAAAAGGGGCCACAACCTTTGCGTTGCGAAGCACTGTGGGTGCGATTTCATCGTCTGCGGGGTCTCTGAAATCGATATACGATTCGGGGGCCGTTTCAAGAATCGCTTTTTCCACACGCGGCTGGTCATCGGCCACGATCCACCCCTCGAGTGCAAATGCGCTCTGAGTTTCACCGAGATGGCTGAGGCAGCGCGCCCGCGTGAGCTCGTTGGAAAGATAATCTTCCAGTGCGGTCAGCAGCGGCTTGTCGCTGACGTAAGACCGTGCTTTGTTTTCGTATTCCTTTGTTTCTTCATCGAGCGAAACCAGTTCGGTTTCACAATCGGCAATGATATCGGCGGGTGTGCCGAGAAGGTCTTTGGTAAAAGCTTCAGAAAAGCCGATAAATTTAAGTTCACCGACGAGTTGTTCCTGTACGCTTTTGAGCATCACAACAAAAACCGCTGACTCGTCCTTATGCACGTCGATCAATTCAAAACAAGCCGAATCAGCATAATTCAAAACGATTTGCTCGTATTTCTCTTTGCTGCCTTCGGGGATGGTGCCAAGCAGAGACGTTGTGTACTTGTTTTCGCCCACGTTCTGAAGCGGCACATCAAAACGCGCATAAGGTGCCATCTGAGAAATTCGGTTTTTAAGCCGCTGGCGGCGCGCTTTCACCGCGGCGAGGTCATCGGCGACCGCCTTAACTTTCCCGATGATATCGTCTGCCTCGGCAAAACGTGCTGATGTGTTTTCGAGGTCCGTCCGTGATATGGGAGGCTTCGGGGTTAAAAAAGACGGCTTGTCAGTGTCGTACGGACGCAGCGTCTCGAGCGCTTCGCGGACGGCCGCAAAGCGCGCTTCAAGCTGGTTCAGAGCAGCACTTTGGCGCGCTTCAGCAAGCCCTTCGAGTTTTACCCGAACAACTTCAACCGCGCCGAGTTTCTGCAAATCTTTCAGCAGCTTGTCCCGGCTGTCCTGATGCGCCACAAGCGTCATTCGTTTCATACCGAGTATTGCCATTTTAGTTGAGTATCCTCTCTAAACACACATCCGCCGCGGCGGACAGCTTTGCCCGTGCGTTTAATTTGAGCGTATCGCACTCTTTAAGCCGCTCGGCCTGCATTTTATCCAGCTCAGCCTTCGCCAAATTGCGCCCTTCATCCACCTTTTTAATGCTGTCGTGACGGGCTTGCGAAAGCGCCTCGTCTTCGAGGGCGGCATTTTCCTGTGAAGCCGATTTAAGCGCGTCTTTGGCGGCGACGGACGCCACGCGTCTTAGGTCCTGCGCTTTTTCTTCGGCGGCTTTGATTTCGGATAACACATCCATTGCCATTCGCATTACTCCTGTTATTTCGTACCGAACAGCCTATCGCCCGCATCGCCAAGGCCCGGAACGATATAACCGTGGTCGTTGAGCTTTTCATCAACAGCCGCCACAAAGATATCCACATCGTCATGTTCTTTCTGCACGGCGGCAATGCCTTCGGGGGCGGCGATGAGACACACGAGCTTAATGTTTTTCACACCGTGCTCTTTAAGCAGCGTGATGGCACCGTTGGCACTGCCTCCCGTCGCGAGCATCGGGTCCACAATAATGAGGTCGCGCTCTGACGCATCGGTAGGCAGCTTGCAGTAATATTCCACCGGCTGCAATGTGTCGGGATCGCGGTAAAGGCCGATATGCCCCACTTTTGCAGCGGGTACGAGCGAGAGTATGCCGTTAACCATGCCAAGGCCGGCGCGAAGGATAGGAACGATGCCGATCGTCTTGCCGGATATCACCTTGGTTTTGGCTTTGGCTACCGGTGTTTCAATCTCGACTTCCTTTAAGGGAAGATCGCGTGTCACCTCATACCCCATCAGCATAGCGATCTCCTCAACGAGAAGACGAAAATCTCTCGTCCCCGTCTGCTTGTCCCTGATCAGCGATATTTTATGCTGAATGAGCGGGTGATCCATCACGACTAACTTGCCCATAATACTCCTCCGTTTTAAATTATAAGTTCAATTGTGCCCTGATTATCTTAAAGTCATTAATGAGGCATCATTTTGAAAATAAACCGATTGATAAAAAAAGAAACGGTCAGCGTTTCTCCAAATCCATAATTTTTTTGATTCTGCGGCTGTGGCGTTCGTCACGGGAAAAATTCGAATCCAAAAATGTATCAATGATATCAAGTGCAAGACCAACGCCCAAAACGCGCGCGCCGATAGCCATCACGTTCGCGTCGTTGTGCTCGCGTGCCATTCGGGCAGAATACGTATCGTTAAGCAGCGCACATCGGATGCCGTGGATTTTGTTTGCTGAAATTGATATGCCGATGCCTGTCCCGCAAATGAGGATGCCAAAGTCTGCTTCTCCTGAAAGCACGGCGTTGCAAACCGGGGGTGCATAATCGGGATAATCGGTTGAGTTTGTGTCGTAGGCACCCATATCAAGCGTTTTAAAGCCCCGCTTTTGAAGATGCTCAATAATTTGCTTTTTCAGCTCGAATGCGCCATGGTCTCCGCCGATTGCGATTGTCATAGTGGTGTCCTTTCTCTATGCCTTATCCTTGATGTCCGCCTGTTGAAAGATCACGTTAGAGTTTCCTCTGTTCAAGGATATCAAAGACATATAAAAAAATCAACCCGAAGATCGTTCCAATTGGCTCGTTGCATAAGATTGTTCATTTATCCATAGGTCTATTGACCTATCCCATGGTAGAAGGTATACAATTAAACTAATCAAAAGGGGGCGGGACATTAAAAAACAATAAAGTCGAACAGTAGGCCGGCCCTCACCATAGGCACGGCTGTGATAATGTACGGATGAGGAGGCTTATATATGAATAAAATGACGACGGGCAAACGGATCGCGATATTTCTTGCGTTCACGTTTGCGGTGACCTATGCGCTCGAGGTATTTGTGATCGGCAATATCATGAATAACGCGGCGCTTGCCCCGGTCTTTTCGCTGCTGGTCGGCGCGATGATGTTTATCCCTTCGCTCGGCGTGCTATTCACGCGCCTTGTGACGAAGGAAGGCTTCAAGAACGCGTGGATACTGCCGAACTTTAAAGGACATGTGCGCTTCTATATTCTTGCGTGGCTGCTGCCTGCCGGGCTCATCATCGCCGGTGCGGCGCTTTACTTCATCGTCAATCCGAATCTTTTTGATCCAGCCATGGGGTATATGGCCCAAAGCTATGCGGCGCAGGGGCTTAAGCTCGAGCCCGCGGCATTGCAGTCAATGACGCTGCTCTCAATTGTGCTGGGATTGGTATTTTCGCCCGTGATCAATATCTTAAACGCGGTTGGTGAGGAATGGGGCTGGCGCGGTTATCTCGTGCCCAAGCTTTCCGAAAAGATGAGCGTGGTGCCCACCGTGCTGTTAAGCGGCATCATATGGGGGCTGTGGCATGCGCCGCTGACGATACTGATCGGGCACAATTACGGTTTCGGGTACCCGGGATACCCGTTTGCGGGTATTCTCGCGATGTGCGGCTTTTGCATCGCCATGGGCACGCTGTTTTCGTATGTGTCATTCCGGACCCGCAGCTGTCTGCCCGCGGCGATTGCGCACGGCACGCTGAACGGCATGGCGGCCACCGGGGTTGTGTTCGTTTCGGGCGCGGATGCGGTCAACCCGTTTGTCGGACCTGCGCCGACGGGCATTATCGGCGGTGCCGGGTTCATCGTAGCAATGGTTGTGTTGATTGTGATTATGGTGCGGCTCGAGAGAAAACAGAAGCTGATTGCGCCGCCAAAGCAGCCCTCTGTCACACCGGACGCATTGCCCGAATCGGTTCAATAAAAAGCTCTCCGGACAGAGGTCTTCAAAAAGGCCTCTGTTTTTTGTTATAATAAAAGGTATGAAAGCAGAAGTGCGTCAAGCCGTCAGAAAATCAAAGGCCGTACTATTTATCAGTGAAAAAGCGAAGCAGCTCAAGACAAAGGTTGTGGTATTGTATTTGGCTTTAAAAAGAAAAGACACGCCCCTTTTGGCTAAAATCGCCGCAGGCGTGACGGTCGGTTACGCGTTCTCGCCGATTGATTTGATACCGGACTTTATTCCGATACTCGGCTATTTGGATGATTTCATCATACTGCCGCTTCTGATTGCACTGTCAGTTAAGCTGATACCCAAAAGGATTATGGAAGAATGCGAAGCGCAGGCTTTGGGTATGTGGCAGAGCGGCAGGCCGAAAAAGTGGTATTTCGCATTGGCCATACTGGCGATATGGGCGGCCATCGCAGCGGTGATTGTCTGTAAAATATTCTGTTAAAGAAAACCAGAGAGGATTGACTATGAAAATAGGCATTATCCGGTGTATGCAGACCGAAGACATGTGCCCGGCCACGACGGATTTGCTGTTTGCAAAGGAAAAGAAGGGTGCGTTTGAGGCGATCGACGCCGATATAGAAATCATCGGCATCAATTCGTGCGGCGGCTGCCCCGGCAAAAAAGCCGTGACGAGAGCACAGGAGATGGTGAGGCGCGGCGCGCAGGGCATAGCGTTTGCGTCGTGCATAGCCAAAGGCAGCCCCATCGGGTTTGCGTGCCCGTTTGCGAAAACAATGCGTGAGGCGGTTCAGGAGGCGGTTGGGGACGTTATCGTCATCCTCGACCATACGCACTGAACAGCGGCTTTACAATTGTATGCCGTGTGATTATACTGATATCGTTATTGACTGTGAGATAGGAGCAGTGACGCTTTTGGAGAGTGCATATGATATCGTCGTTAAAATCGGCTCAATGGCGCTGATTCGTCACGACGACGGAGACATCGATTACAATATATTCTCGCGGCTGGGCAGCTCATTAAGGCCCGGCATATTGCTGGTGAGCTCGGGCGCCACGGAGATCGGCCGTATTGATTATATAAAGCGCAACGGCAGAGAACTCAGCGGCGACGAGGAAGACGTGAAAACGGACTACAGCGCGCAGGGACAAGCGATACTGATGGAAAATTACCGCCAGTTTATCAGCCCCCAGTATTCTGTGCGGCAGGTGCTCGTGGAGCACAGCCACTTTAACGACGCGGAAAAACGGGAGCATATTTTAAGGCTGCTCAGCCGCGCGCCGTTACAGGGGGCGATCCCAATCATCAATTACAACGACCCCGTTTCGAGCGAAGAAAACCGCAAGATGGAACTAAAAAAAATAGGCAACGGCGGCCGCGAGGTGGTGGAGTGCGTGGATAACGACGAGACCGCCGCGGTGGTTGCGATGCTCGTTAACGCCAAAACGCTTGTGATACTGACATCGGTAGACGGCATCTATCAGAACCCGAAGGATCCGTCCACGCTGATTCGTGAGATTACCGGCAGCAGCCCCGAAGAGCTTGAGGCGAATGTGAATGAGGCGATTGCCTGCTGCAGCGGTGCGTCGCGCGCGGGTGCGCATGGTGCTGGCGCAAAGCTCAAATATTCGCTGGGCCCCGCCAAAGCGGGCACGCATGTGTACATTTCGAGCGCGGTGAACCGCATTGCCGATATCGTTTCGGGCAAGGCAGCGAGCACGCATATCTATATTAAGAATTAAGAATTAAGAATTAAGAATGACCGAAAAAGCGTTCCGCAGACATCTGAGAAACGCTTTTTTTATATGATGATCAGCGGAAGAAGCAGCTATCGGCAAAGCGAATAATTGAATAGACACCTCTTGCTCGTCGCCCCATGCTGTCATGCTGAACGGAACTTGAGTGCAGTGAAGCATCCCATGGCAAATTCGATTTGACTATGGGAATTCAGCACATTGCGTAATCGGTCGCTGACGACACTGAAACAACACGACGTGAGTGAAGTGTCGATAGGAAAGTATATAGACACCTCCTTTAGTTGCCGATCTGCAACACGGCAGATCGCCTTACCAAGGGATTCTTCTTTTGCTTATGTTCAATCGGAATGACCGAAAGCCTCAATTTGCTCATCGCTCCATACTGTCATGCTGAACGGAACGTGAGTCACTGAAACAACACGAACGTGAGTGAAGTGTCGATAGGAAAATATATAGACACCTCCTTTAGTTGCCGGTCTGCAACACGCAGATCGCCTTACCAAGGGATTCTTCTTTTGCTTATGTTCAATTGAAATGACCGAAAGCCTCAATTTGCTCATCGCCCCATACTGTCATGCTGAACGGAACGTGAGTGCAGTGAAGCATCCCATGGTAAATCGATTTGGCAATGAGAATTCAGTACACTGCGTCGTCGATCGCTGACGATTATTGAAACAACTCTGTCATTCTATCAGCAATGAGGAAATCTCTTCATCCAGAAAAGAATACACACAACGCTAACCACGCCAAATCCGGATTGCTTATGCACGCAGGCCCATGATAAAATAACGGCGATATGAACGACGAAAAACAACGCTTCACATACCACTTCATATTGGCGGCGGGACTGCTGATTTGTGCTTACATCATCATGTACCGTGTGCTGGAGCAGGACATTTTCTCGCACTGCGATTACGATTCGTACACGCGGCAGGCGGTGGCCTGGTGGGAAGGCAGAATATACCTGCCCGAAAACGTTTCGTGGCTCGAGCTCGCGCGGTACCGCGGGCAGTATTATGTGAGCTTTCCGCCGTTCCCGAGCGTCATTCAGTTTCTGCTCGTGCCTTTTTTCGGTATGGACACGCCGGATAACCTGGTCAATACGCTTTTTGGAATCTTTTCATTCGTGCTGATTTATCGGTTTATGATGCGGCGCGGCTTTGGCGGGCTTTATTCTTCACTGGTGGCCTTGCTGATGACGCTCGGGTCCAACCTGTTCTACATATCGCTGACAGGCTGGGTATGGTTTTCCGCCCAGACTCAGAGCTTTTTTTTCCTCGTGCTCGCTGTCTGTTTGATTGAGAGCGATAAAAAGGCCGCGTGGTATTTTTCGTTCCTGAGTCTCGGCGCGGCGTTTGCGTGCCGTCCCATGAATATCGTCTATGCCCCGTTGCTTTTTTATCTGCTGTATAATAGAATAAAGGACGGCAGCATGATGCGAACGTTTGTTCGATCTATCAAGTATGTGCTGCCGCTGGCGGCGGTGGGTATCATGGCGGCTGTCTATAACGTGGTGCGGTTTGACAATCCGTTTGAGTTCGGCCACAATTATCTTCCCGAGTTCTTAAGTACGCCGCAGTTCTCTTTGTCATATGTCCCGGGAAATTTCCTTGAGATATTAAAGCTGCCCGGCGGTGAACGCTTCTGGCCAGAGTTTAATGGCACGCTGTTCTTTCTTGTGAATCCGGCGTTCATATTGCTGGCCGTCCGGCTGCTGCAGCGGCGGCTTAATACGCTGCGCATCATCTGTCTAATCAGCATGGCGGTGCATCTTTTGATAATACTCTCCCACAAGACCATGGGGGGCTGGCAGTTTGGATGCCGGTATCTGGTCGATCTGCTGCCGTTCTCGCTGCTGATCATCGGTGAACGCCCGGTTGAGGAACCGGCTCGCGGACAATGGACCCTGCCCGCGGTGCTGTCGGTGCTCGGTATTGCCGTCAATGTGTGGGGTGCGGCTTGGTACTACTTGTATTTTTAGGAAGTAAGGTATGCATGTAAGCAGTCTTGTACTCAAAAACTTTCGCAGCTATGAAAACCTTTCCGTGACGTTTTCGGAAGGCATCAACGTTCTGCAGGGCAAAAACGCGGCCGGCAAAACGAATGTGCTCGAAGCGGTGGGCTTTTTAAGCGTTGGCAAGTCGTTCCGCACGCAAAAGGAAGCCGAGTGCATCAGGGATGGCGTGCAGTCTGCGTATATTAAGGGCGGCATTGTCAAAAAGGAAGGTCAGCTTTCCGTCGAGGCGCTGCTTTCGGTGCTTGAAAAAAAGAGCCTAAAAATAAACGGCCAGCCCGTGAGGAAAATGGGCGAGCTGTTCGGAAACTTTATCGCGGTGGTGTTTTCCCCCGAGGATTTAAAGGTGCTCAAGGAATCGCCCTCGCTGCGCCGCCGCTTTATCGACATGGAAATCAGTAAGCTCAAGCCTGCCTACTTTTACGAGCTTCTTGAGTACGGCAAGGCGCTTGCGCAGAAAAACGCGCTCCTCAAATCGCGAATGCCCGAGCATCAATTGAAAAAGCTTGTGACGATATACAACGAGCAGCTGGCCGACCATGGCGCGCGTATCATCAGCACGCGGCAGGCTTTTTTGCATCGGCTCGATGAAATTAGCCGCGCCGTTCATCACGATCTCGCAAGCGGCGAAACCCTGAGCCTTAAATACAAGAGCAGCGTGACCGGGGAGGATATCCGGCTCGCATTGTTTGAAAAAATGGATAAGTCTTTAACGTCCGAGATTGAACAGGGATTTTGCCTTTACGGGCCGCACCGTGAGGATATCGTAGTGTCGCTGAACGGCGGCGAAATCAAAGCGTATTCCTCGCAGGGGCAGATACGAACGGCGATGCTCTCATTAAAGCTGGCTACGTTCGAGATTGCGCGGGCAGACTTTGGTGAAAGCCCCGTGCTGCTGCTCGACGATGTGTTTTCCGAGCTGGATGCCGCACGCCAGTCCGCGCTGCTTGAGCGAATACGCGGCGCGCAGTGCTTCATCACCACGGCGGTGCCGTTAAAATGCGCCCATGCCCGTATTTATACTGTTTCGGAAGGAACGGTCAAAGAAACGCCCGTTAAATCAACTCCGTCATAAAAAAGCCGACGCAAAGGCCCATCAAAGACCAAAAAACCTTGTGTTTTCCCGCCGCGGGTATCAGCTCTTTGAGTGAGATGTAAAGCATCGCGCCGCCCGCAAACGAAATGCAAAACGATATCATTTCCCTGGAAATGCTGCCGATCGCCGTGCCGATAACCGAACCAAGCGCTGTGGGTACGCCCGTCAGCAAAGCAAGAACGAATATACGCCGTATCTTCATGCCGGAAAGCTGAAGCGGCAGGCAAACGACAATGCCCTCAGGGATGTCGTGAACGAGAATGAGCATCCCGAGTGACAGCGCTGCCTCCCGGCTCTCCACCAGCGACGAGCCCACCGCAAGCCCTTCGGGCAGATTGTGCAGCGCAATGCCGATAAGCACGAGGAGCCCCGTTGAATAGAGCGACGGTTCTTCGCTATGATTAAACAGCGGATCCGCGAGTGCAAAAAAAATACCTCCTGCCGAAGCCCCGATGCACATGCGGACCATGCCGCCGAGCTCTTCGCTTTCGAGCAGCATATCAAAAAAGACGACAGCCACCATCATGCCGCCCGCAAAAGCCAGAAACGGGCGCGGCTCACGCGCGCGTTTGCCGATCAGCAGGGCCAATAGCCCACCGATGACGGTGCCCGCTGCGCCGATCACACTTCCCAATATGCCGCTGGTCAGAAACATCGAAATCCTCATTTT
>JAEZNC010000212.1 GCA_023441905.1 Bacillota bacterium
GGCACCCAAAAAGGCTATACGACTTCATTCAAAAAACTGATGTGAAACAATTAGCACAACCAAAAAAGGCTCCGATGAGCCTTTTTTGGTTGTCTGTATTCGTCTAATGACCGCCGCATTCGTGCGCGTGAGCATGCTGATGGCAGACCGACTCGGTGGATTTAAGCGAGCCATCGAGAAAGCTTTTTGCGGCCTGTTCGCAATCCCCCGCTGCACCCACGATAACCTCGATTCCTTGCTCGGCAAAAAGCGTCTGGGCTCTGCCGCCCATGCCGCCCGCGATGATCACATCCGCTTCCTTCTCCTTAAGAAAAACAGGCAGGAAGCCCGGCTGATGACCCGGATTCTCTATGTATATCTGACTCGTTATGCTTGCGTCATCCGTATCAAAAATTGTGAATCCTTCACAGTGCCCGAAATGCCCGGCGACTTGTTTCGCATCCGTCGCAACAGCAATTTTCATTTGTATCCCTCTATTCTTATGATTTTACCGACACCTCGTCAATCACCTGTGTGGTGATATCGGCAATGGTTTTGTTCGTCTGTTCGTCCTGCTCTTTGAGCCCAAGCTCCGTGATGTCCGCAATGGCGGGCAGCATCGGCAGCTCGCCGAGCAGCCGCACATCGAGTTCCTTCTCAAATTCGCCGCGCTTACCCGAAAACAGTTCGATCTTCTTTCCGCAGTCGGGGCAGGTTAAGTAGCTCATGTTTTCCACCACGCCGATGAGCGGAATCTTCATCGTTCTAATCATGTTGACGGCCTTGGCCACGATCATCGATACCATGTCCTGCGGTACGCTGACAATCACCATGCCGCTGATCGGTATCGACTGCATCACGGTTAAAGCCACGTCGCCGGTGCCCGGCGGCAGATCGATAATGAGATAATCGAGCTCGCCCCAGACCACTTCCTCCCAAAACTGCTTCACGGTGCCAGCAATAATCGGCCCGCGCCAAATCACGGGCTGACGCTCGTCACTCAGCAGCAGATTGAGCGACATGACGGCGATACCGTCTGCCTGCGCCGGGATGATACCAAGCTCGTTTTGGTCGACCCTGCCGTCCTTAATGCCCAGGAGCCTCGGAATGCTGGGGCCTGTGATATCGGCATCCATGATGCCCACTTGAAAACCGCGCTTTTTGAGTTCTTTGGCGATCAGCACGGAAATCGTGGATTTGCCCACGCCGCCTTTGCCGCTCATCACGCCGATCACGCGTTTGACGTTGCTGTACGGGTTGTTCTTGATTCCGCAGGAATCTTGTGATTTGCATTCGCCCTTCGACGGGCAGTTACCGCAGTCTGCCATAAGTTTTGTTTCTCCTTTTTATCTGTCCATGCATTTCAATATTATGCTTCTGATTCCCCGTTTGTCAATTGTCTGCGGTGATTTTTTGACATATGCCCAAAATTATTTTTCATCGGTGGTAATGTCGTTGAGATTGTTAAAGGGCTGTGCTAGAATATACGCATCGTTCCGGCATGTATTTTCTTACTATCAAAACGAGGTGATGCTCATGCCAAGGCCAAAAAAGCAAAAGCTGATATGCTCTCTGCCGTCGTGCAGCTCTTTCGCACCGCACGGCAGCGCATATGATGAGGGCGACGTGATACTCATGAGCCTCGAAGAGTATGAGACAATACGATTGATCGATTATGGCATTATGGATCAAGCCCAATGCGCCGAGGAAATGGGCATCGCCCGCTCCACTGTTCAACGTTTGTATACGGATGCACGGCGCAAAATTGCGGGATGCATCGTGCAAGGCCTGCCCTTAAAAATATCCGGAGGCGATTACATGCTGTGCGCCAAGCGCGAAGACCCGGCCAAATGCGAAGGCTGCCGCAGGCACCGCTGCCGTTAATTTAGATACTGCTTAGCAATTCATCAACCGAATAAACAGGCTGCTTGCACGAAAAATTCTCACAGACGTACGCCGCAAAGGGTGCGTCTGTTTTGTATTGCGCATAGTGCGTCAAAACCCGATCCGTCTGCTCTTCCCCATCATACCAAATCACCGTGGTGAACGGGTCGTACTGCGCGGTCAGCGCCGCATAGGCACGCGCCGCGTCCGTATTATCCGCCGCCGCGGCGATCACGATCTGGCGGTGCGGTGTGGTGTGCAGCAACAGCGCATAAAGAAAATACGTGTGCGCCGGCGGCGAAGCCGCAGCCATTCGGAGCAGGTCTGTTACGGCGTTGTCCGCCGCATCCTGCCACTCAGGCTCTCCCGTGATATGCGCAAGGCTCACGAGCGCGAGCACCGCGCTTGAGCTGCCCGACGGCGTCGCGCCGTCATAGTCGTCCCGAGGGCGCATAAACAGCGCCTCCGCGTTGGGCGATGTCATTGAAAAACCGCTGTCATCGCGGAAAAGCGCGAGCAGCTGCGTGGCGAACGCTTTGGTTTTCGCCAAATATTCAGGCTTTCGTGTGGCTTTGAAGAGTGCGAGCAGCGCGTTGGCCATATTCCCATAGTCCGCGAGAAACGCCGGGCCGCCCGGGCCGTTCATGTATGTGCCGCAGGTGAGCCCCGCATCGTTCGTCATATGCGTGGTCACGAAATCAGCGGCTCGCTGCGCGCTGGCGATATAGTCGTT
>JAEZNC010000226.1 GCA_023441905.1 Bacillota bacterium
CAATCGTGCTCGGAAAGCACTCCGGCAAGCACGCGTTTTGTGAACGGCTCAAGGATCTCGGTTATATGGTGGATGAACAGCGTATCGATGAGAGCTTCGAGCGTTTCAAAGAGCTGGCGGACAGGAAAAAGGACGTGTCTGATCTTGATTTGAGAGCGTTGGTGGAACTGGACCAGTTTGAGATTCCGGTCGATTACGAGTTTGATTCTTTCGTGATCAACAGCGGCAATAAAATGACGGCCACGGCGGTGGTGAAGCTGATTCACGACGGTCAGACGGTGGAGGAAGCCGCAACGGGTGACGGCCCTGTGGATGCTGTGTTTAATGCGATTGAGCGGTGCATCGGCGAAAGCTTCACGCTGGAGGATTACATCGTCCGGTCGGTCACGGGCGGCAAAGACGCGCAGGGCGAAGTGGTTGTAAAGCTCAGCAAGGACGAAAAGAATGTAAAGGGACGCGGACTCAGCACGGATATCGTGGAAGCGAGCGTCAAGGCATATATCGATGCAATCAACAGATATTACTATCAAATGAAAGTGGAGGGCTGATGAAATTGGGCATGACAATGACGCAAAAAATACTGGCTGCCAAGGCGGGCTTGGCAGAAGTTCACGCGGGACAGTTCATCGAAGCGGCCATCGATCTCGCGCTGGGAAATGACATTACAACCCCCGTGGCTATCAAAGAGTTTAAAAAGACAGGGCGGGAGAAGGTTTTTGATAAGGATAAAGTTGCGATTGTGCCGGATCATTTTACGCCGAATAAGGATATCAAGGCGGCTGAGCAATGCAAAATGATCCGCGAGTTCGCTTACGAGCAGAACCTCACCAACTATTTTGAGGTCGGTGAGATGGGTATTGAACATTGTCTGATTCCCGAAAAAGGCCTCGCGGTGCCGGGAGACGCGATCATCGGCGCGGATTCACACACATGCACCTACGGCGCGCTTGGTGCCTTCTCAACGGGCGTGGGCAGCACCGACCTCGCGGCCACCATGGCGCGCGGCAAATGCTGGTTCAAGGTGCCCGCGGCGATTAAGTTCAATTTAACGGGCAAGCTGCAAAAATGGGTATCCGGCAAAGACCTGATTCTGCATATCATCGGCATGATCGGTGTGGACGGTGCGCTCTATCAGTCGATGGAGTTTGCGGGTGAAGGCGTTTCTTCTCTCTCAATGGACGACCGATTCACGATTGCCAATATGGCGATTGAGGCGGGCGCGAAGAACGGCATATTTCCGGTGGATGAGCAAACAATCGCTTACGTCAAAGAGCATTCGATCAAGCCGTATCAGGTATTTGAAGCGGATGACGACGCGGAATACACGCGCGTGATCGATATCGATCTTAATTCGCTGCGCCCGACGGTCGCGTTCCCGCATCTACCCGAAAACACCAAAACGATTGATGAGGTCGGCGACATTAAGATTGATCAGGTGGTCATAGGCTCGTGTACAAACGGGCGCATGACGGATCTGCGCATCGCAGCGGAAATACTGCGCGGGCACAAGGTGAAAAAAGGTGTGCGCGTTATCGTGTTTCCGGGTACGCAGGCCATCTATCTGCAGGCGGTGAAGGAAGGGCTTGTCACCGACATCGTGGAGGCGGGTGCCGCTTTCTCGACGCCGACATGCGGGCCGTGCCTCGGCGGACACATGGGCATACTCGCGGCAGGTGAACGGTCGATATCCACGACGAACCGCAACTTTGTGGGTCGTATGGGGCATGTGGAATCGGAAGTGTACTTGGCCAGCCCGGCTGTGGCAGCCGCATCGGCGATAACGGGACGTATTGAAGACCCGGCGAATATATAGGAAGGAAGAATGGCACATGAGCAAGGTTTATAAATACGGCAATAACGTGGATACAGATGTCATCATACCCGCAAGGTATTTGAATACATCGGATGAGAAGGAACTCGCTTCACACTGCATGGAGGATATCGACACCGAGTTTGCCAAAACGGTGCAGCCCGGCGATATCATTTTGGCCGAAGCCAACTTCGGATGCGGCTCGTCTCGCGAGCACGCGCCCATCGCGATCAAGGAATCGGGTGTGTACTGCGTGATCGCCAAAACGTTTGCGCGCATATTCTTCCGCAACGCGATCAACATCGGTCTGCCGATTCTCGAGTGCGAAGAGGCCGTGAACGGCACGCAGAGCGGCGACGAGCTGGAAGTAGATATCAACACCGGCGTGATCAAAAATTTAACGCGCGGCACCACGTTTCAGGCCGAACCGTTTCCGTCGTTTATGCGGGGCATCATCGATGCAGGCGGCCTCGTGAAGGCGATTTCGAAGCCGGAATAAAGAATTTAGAATTAAGAGTTTAAAATTATAAAGGGCTCCGAGTAAAAAATTTGGAGCCCTTTTTGTTGCACTTTTTTCTGTGGTTTGGTCTTGCTTAACGATTCCTAATATGTGAAGAACCTGCGGAAATCATGACATTATATCAGATGCTTCAATCATGCTCGCATGACAAAATAGCACCACTTGTCAAAAATATTATTTCCCGGAAAGCGACATGGGAACCCGTTTCAATATGGCCATGCCGAGCGGGATAGCCGCCGCAAATTTTAGTATATCAAACAGTATGAAGGCGCCGTTATACGTGATGATGATCGTATCAAGTGCGACGCCTTTGCCCATGTAGGCATTCAATATAACCGACATATAGGCCACGCCGATCACATACATCACAGCGACACACAGCAGCGAGAATGCGGCGATTTTGATGATTTCCGGCAGCTTTGATTCACCTTTTTGCTTGTTGATTAGAATAATAATATTACGTCTGACGAGCAGGCTGATCAGCATCGCCGTAACGCAAAACCCGATGATAAACCCGAATGATGGCTCAAAAACATATCTGAGGCCGCCGCCGTTCATAAATACCGGAACACCGACCAGCCCTATTGCAGCATACACCGCCTGCGAAATAAGCGCATACTTGGGTTCGAGCAACAACCCGGCCAGAAATATAAAGAAAGTCTGAAGCGTAAAGCTCATCGGCGTACCGGGTATCGGTATCTTAATAAAGATTCCGGCGGCGGTGAGTGCGGCAAAAAGTGCGCAGAATACCATTTGTCTTGTTTTCATATTCACCTCAAAATGTAAACTATAATATCGTTGCATAGTTTACAATATGCCAAACCTATTGTCAATGACAATTTTGTCACAAAGAAGATGCGTGAAATGACTTTGCAACCCATTTAAAATCATGTATAATTCGTGTATGATGTCATTGCTGTTATTCATTCAATCAGCCGTTCCGACGGACGAGAAGGAATTGAAGCTGATACAATACGCGCAAAAAGGTGACCGGCAGGCGCTGGAAACCCTGCTTTTAAAATACGAAAAAACTGTCTATAACGTAGCCTATCGTTTTATGGGCAACGAAGCCGATGCTTACGATATGGCGCAGGAGTCGTTGATTAAAATATATAAAGGCGTGAGGGCCTTTCGTCTTGAAGCGTCTTTTTCGTCATGGGTATACAGAGTGACCGTCAACACATGCCTTGATGAACTGCGCAAGCGCAAAAAAGCGCCGTTGTCGCTGGACAATACCTTGGAAAACGGCTTGATTATTGAAGACAAAGCAGGGCTGACGCCTGAAATTCATGCACTCAATATTGAAAGCCGTGAGGATATTCAAAAGGCCATCAATACACTGTCTGCAGACCATCGTATCACGGTTGTGCTGCGTGACATACAGGGCCTCACATATGAAGAAATTGCAGAAACACTCAGTATATCCATCGGCACCGTCAAATCTCGGTTAAACCGCGGACGGCAGCGTCTGAAAGAAATATTGATCGAGAGTTAATTTAGTTGGAACATATATCAAAACGCGAACGTCTAATCAATATGATCGGACGTTTTTGTTTTAATAAAACGATTGGTGGGAGGGTGTTATGAAAAAGATTCTGGTGATTTTAATAATAGCGGCACTGATGGTAACGGCGTTTGCGGGATGCTCGGCTCCGCGTGCGGCTGAAGACAATGGCTACTACGCGCAAAGTGAGGTGGCCGGGGCACCTGCCGAGCAAGGACCGGCTTACGAC
>JAEZNC010000242.1 GCA_023441905.1 Bacillota bacterium
ATCGTTCATGCCGTCTTCAAATTCGCCGATGCTGTCCGTCACACCCGGAATGGAAAACGCGTTTTTAAGCAGCGTGACGGTGATCGGATCCATCTCAAACCCATTCACATCGGCTTCCACCGTGAGCGAGCCGCTTTGTTCGGGCATGATGATATAGGCAATATTAATCGCGCTGCCCACCGCGACGAGCGTGGCGTCCGGCGACGTCACATTGGATGCCGAGCCGCTGTTGAGAACGGCGGCAACCTGCCCGATCAGGCCATTTCTCACAGCCTCGTCACAATTCGGGTTCGGCGCATAATCGAGCACGATTTTTAAATGCCCGCTCGCTCCCGCCAACGTCTCCGCCGCCGCTTCTTTGCCGTCAAGATAATAATGCAAGCCGAGTAACAGAGGCAGTTCTCCCGTCATCGTCCCCTGATAATACAGGCCCTCTTCATCCGGCACATCGGGGAACGTGATTTTATCCCCGTTTATAACCGGCTCGCTGAGCGTTGATAGATTCTTTATGTCAGTGTATGTGCCATAATCGGTATAGCTGCCTGTCAGGTGGTTAACCACGTATATGCTTTTGACGCTGCCATCATGATCCAGCGACGCGTATACCGTTTCGGTTTTGCTCGTATCCGCGGCCATCACAGGCGTGATAAACAACACAAGGCTCATCGCTGCCGCTGTGATCATCGCCAGTATTTTTTTCTTCATAATTGTTCGCCCCCAATCATTTTCCTGTCATGTTTTTTATTTTGCGTCACGCGCGGCGTCATCAAGCCTTTGAGACCTAGGTATTTCATTTTTTCGCCCCCTTTTGAGCAGTTTTGCATTTAATGTTGTTCGTTTAATCACGCCGTCCAGCGTCAGCAGCAGCTGCGGCAGTACAAAAATCGTGAGAAAACCCGAAAGCAGCGCTCCCCTTCCGATCAGCGTACCGAGCTGCGCCATGGCTTCCTGCGCGAATGTGCCCGCGATGACAAAACCGCCGACCGACAGCACGAACGCCGATACCATGATGGACGGGCCCGCTTTCTCCACGGCGTAATCGGCAGCGTTTCTTTTGTCCATCGTCAAGCGGCCTTCCTGATAATAGTTCGTCATCAGTATCGCGTAATCGATCGTCGCACCGAGCTGCACCGAGCTGATGATCATATAGCCGATGAATATCATCGGTGACCCTTCAAAATACGGAACCGACATATTGATCCATATCGATGTCTCAATAATAAACAGCAGTATCACAGGTATCGTAACCGAGCGGAATGTGACGAGTATGATAATGCCGACAAACGCAATAGACAGCCAGGTCACAAGAGAAAAGTCTCCCGAAGTGGCCTGCGCGATATCGTAGATAACGGGCGACGGGCCGGTGACGGAGGCATCATCAAAATGCGACGCGGCGACGCTTCGAATCTGCTCAACGGCATGCATAGCCGCAGAGCTTTCAATCGGCGTATCCACTTCTACAATATAGCGCGAGTATTTGTCGCTTAAGAATTCATACCTCAGGTAGTCAGGCACAATTTCCTGCGGCGTGGCCGGGTCGATAAAGGCGTAGAGCCCCTGAACGCTTTTCACGGTATCCAGCTTACCGATATCTCTCACCATATCGTATTCGCCCGTTTCATCGCCGCGTGGTACAATCACCACAAAGTTGTTGCTCTCGCCGAATGTGTCTTTAATCTTTTCATTGGCTTCGCTCTGTTTTGCATCGCCGATGTTGCTCGACGAGTACATAAACTCATTTTTGCTTTGCGCCAGGAATGTTAAAACGCTAACCACGATGAGAATACCGACCACTATATACTTGACTCTTCCTCCGAGCAGGTGCTGAACCTTTTTAAGGGAAGGCAGCAGGGCTTTGTGTTTCGTTTTGTCTATCAGCTTGACGCAGAGCACCGCAAGCACCGGCAGCAGCAGCAGCACGGACAACAGGCTGAATATGATGCCTTTGGCAAGCACGAGCCCCATATCCGCACCGAGCGTATAGCTCATAAATACGAGCGCCAGAAAGCCCACAAGCGTTGTGGCACCGCTGGCCATGATGGACGAAAAGGATGCCCTGACCGCTCTGGCCATCGCGATGCCGGGGTCGCTTTCCGTCTGCCGCTCATATCCGAAGCGATGCAGCAAGAATATTGAATAATCCATCGATACCGCGAGCTGCAATATCGCGGCACTCGCAAACGTCATATACGATATTTCGCCGAATATCACATTGGTGCCCATGTTGAGCAAAATGGCCACGCCGATAGTGAGCAGGAACAGAACAACCTCGGCGACGGAATTGGTGGTGAGAAACAAAATGACAAGAACAATGCCGAGCGCAATCGCCACGCTGGTCATAATGTTGCCGTTGATCGAGTTGACATTTAAATAAGCATCCATGGCGCTGCCCGAAAGCAGCGCATCATCGCCGAATACGCTTTTTATCTCTTCAATCGCGCCGCGTGTTTGATCGGAGTAATCGTCCTGAGTGAAAATGATTTGCAGCAGTGCGCTGCCGTTATTGTAATAATTGTTGCGCACTTCTTCATCGATGAGTTCGACGGGCTGCTTCAAATCAGCCACATCATCAAGCCAGACGACCGTTTCAATGCCGTCAATCGCTTCGAGCTTTTCCTTGGCCTCCAGCACCTGCACGATACTCTTGTTCTCCAGCATCATCAGCGCGCTGCCGTTGTAGCTGTATTCGGTCTTTAAGATATCAATGCCTTTTTTGGAATTCGAGTGGTTTGGCAGGTATTTGGACATATCATAATTCTGGCCTACGCCCAGCATTAAAAAGGCACAGATCGCCGCTGCGCAAGCAAACAAGATAATAATTGTTTTCTTTTTTCCGATGGCTCTTTCAAACAGCGACTTCACTGATGATCTCCTTCATTATTGTTCTCTTTGAGATCATCATAGGGCTGAAAAATGGCGTTCACAATGCCCCGAACGCGTGCAAACGCGCACCATTCGGGGTGATTTCTTATTCACCCTTTCGGGTGAATGCCGCTTTATTTTGCTGAATTATGCCCATTACCCAAAAGATTGACGAGTTGGAGCCTGTTCCCGATGCCGAGCTTTGAATAGATGCGTTTGATATGCGATTTCACAGTGTTGACGCTGATATGCAGCGTTTCCGATATGATTTGATTGGACATGCCTTTGGCGAGCAGCTCGATCACCTCATATTCGCGGTCGCTCAAGGCAAATTTGCTCTTTAAGTCTTCTTTTTTTGGAGATATATCTATTTCCTGGCTGTAATGCCTGAAGAAATATGCGCAAAGATCCACAAAGACGAAAACCGAGAACATAGCATATGAAATATGCGTGAGCTGAAATGATATGTTTCGCAGCAGCAAAAAATCGATGATCGAATAGGTAATCTGCGGAACAAATGCGATGAGAAAGTATCTTGCAAGCCGAAGATCATGCGGTGCCGTGATATTGCGGTACATGCCGGCCACCGCGAGCGCTTCAATAAACAGCGCGATGGAGCAGAGCGGGTAAAAGGCCCAGATGGCGGTGGTAACCGACTGCGTCAGATCCGAACGGGACATGTACATCACAAGTATGGCCGTGATGATGAGCAGCACGCTTGTGATGCCTGTCGCGGAGAGCAGCGCGGTGCGCTTTTTGCGCTGCGTGATTGGGAAAAGCTGTATCACATAAAAGCAGGCCGCAAGAATCGACGCCATAATCAGCGCGATGATAAGCAGCGCGAACAGCGGCGTCAGCCACGATACGCTGGCCGCTTCCGCTTCGTTCTTCACATTGAGGCTGTACATGTAGGAGATAAAGAGCAGCGACGACACGGGCAGCAGCACCATCAATGTCCGGCGCGCGAGACGGTCTTTTGTTCTCACATACATGATGACGGAAAAAAGCAACGACGAAAACAGCAACGACGTCTCGACAAACTGTATCGCGTCAAAAATAATGCCCACTCATAAGCCTCCGAATAATTGTTAGTGAAATTATACCATTGACTTTTAGGTGTGCATAGCGTTTCAACAAATGTTTACATGAGATTCATTTTCTTATGACAGGTATTTATTTTAAGCGAGAAAATACAAAAATGAGTTTTTCAGTTGCTTTTCGCAACCATGCAAAAAAGGGTTTTTCATTAAGCTGCGCCGCTCTCTTGGGCGGCTGTTTAATTTGTCTGAGCACGCTAATGTTCCGCTCTCTCCACCCAGGCCGCGTCTCGGCGTGAAAGTAAAGGACTTCGGTAAGATCGCGCTGACATCGAACAGTCATCCTGATGATTTTCTTTTCAAAGTAATGACATTAGTCGCTTTGTCAGAATATCGATATAAGCTTATCTAAGAAATGACCGTGTGGTATTACATCCCCATTCTATCTATGTTAAACTTTTTGTCCATTTGAATGACCTCCATTGTCGGTGATGCAGCCGGCAGGCCTTCATCACTCTCATATTGGAGGCTTTTTATGTCTTTCGCTATTATTTTCAGTCTAGCAGTGTTGAACACTATTGTCTCAACAAACAAGTATGAAAAAAGCAAGGATTCGATCCCTGCTTTTCATTGTTGCATTCAGCTGTGCGTTCCTTCGTAAATGCCGATGAACGGCCTGACGTTGCTCGCGGTTCTTTCCGCCGCTTCCTGGTCGCCCACGATTTTTGATACCGCCCGGCAAATCTCTTCGCTCGCGGCTTTGAGCCGGCACAGCTTCTGAAAACATCCCGCCGTCGCAATGCCGAGCTGCTTTTCCTCGTTCCTCGCCTTCACCACAATGTCGGCGGCCTGAGCCTGCGCCTCAAGCACAATGGCTTTGGCCGCTTCCTCCGCACGCGCAATCGCGCCCACGATATACTGCTCGTTTTCTCTGAAGCTTTTGAGTGCCAGCTTTAACTCTCTGATTTCGTCTCGCATCGCCACGATGCGGTCTCTCTGCTCTTTCAAGCATTCTTCATAATCGTTCCTCACCTTTAAAAGCAGCATATCCACATCGTCGGCATTATATTTTCCCGTCATGCTCCTTTTTAAATTGTTCATTAAGACCACCCTTTCTTTTTGAAAAAAGAATAGCACCGCCCGAATCTTAAAAAATGTCGGACGGTGCGGTAAGGTGCGTCTTATTTTGGCGCTAGTTGGCCCACTGCTCCAGCAGGCTCTTTTTTAAATCGTACAGCTTATACGAAAGGTCTACCTTGTATTCCTGCGGGTTGATCAGGCGCTTGGTTTCATCCCAAAACGTGTCGAGGTCCTCTTTTGCGTACTGCTGAATCTCCATCAGCGCCGGTGAATGATACACCTGCTTCCCGCCTATAAACACAGGAATCAACAGCTCCTTCGTATGGTAATCGGTCAGCCTCATTCGCTTCCACGTATCCACGGGATGAAAAATCACAAGCGGTTGGCTCTCGTCAATCACTTCTTCATCGAGCATGATCAGATCAGCCACCGCTTTATTGGATACGTTGTCGTATAGACGCGTAATCTTCTTATAGCCCGGGTTTGTGATCTTCTCGACGTTGTCGCTTACCTTGATCTTGGGAATCACATGGCCGTTCTCAATTTCGGCAGAAAGCTTGTAAACGCCTCCGAGAGCCGGGCAGCCGTCACCCGTAATCAGCTTTGTCCCTACGCCCCAAACGTCAATCTTGGCACCCTGCAGCTTCATATCGCGTATCAGCCATTCGTCGATGTCGCTCGAAGCGAATATTTTGGCGTCGTGGAAGCCCGCGTTGTCGAGCATGATTCGCGCCTTTTTGCTTAAGTATGCAAGATCCCCAGAATCAAGACGGATGCCCACCGGCTCAAAGCCCTTGGCGCGCAGCTCCTCAAATACCTTGATCGCGTTGGGCACACCACTTTTGAGCGTATCGTACGTGTCCACAAGCAGCATGCACGTATCCGGAAATATATCCGCGTATGCGCGGAACGCATCAATTTCGCTTGGAAAACTCATCACCCAGCTGTGCGCGTGCGTGCCCTTGGCGGGTATGCCGAATAGTTCCCCCGTGAGCACATTCGATGTGGATGAGCAGCCGCCGATAATCGCGGCGCGTGCGCCGTAAATGCCCGCGTCAGGCCCCTGCGCCCGGCGCAGCCCGAATTCGAGCACACTGCTGCCTTCGGCGGCATAACAGACGCGCGACGCTTTTGTGGCGATCAGCGTCTGATGGTTCACGAGGTTCAGCAGCGCCGTTTCAATCAGCTGCGCCTCCATGATGGGCGCTTTCACACGGATGATCGGTTCATAAGGGAAAATAACCGTGCCTTCCTTCACCGCGTATATTTCGCCCGTAAACTCAAAATTCTTAAGATGCTGCAAAAACGCTTCATCGAAAAGCGATAGCGATCGCAGATATGCGATATCCTCATCCGAGAAATGCAGATTGTTGACAAAATCAATCACCTGCTCCAGCCCTGCGGCTATCGCGTATGCGCTGTCGCATGCCGCTTTTCTGTAGAAGAGGTCGAATACGGATACCTTCTTTTCCATACCGCATTTTTGATAGCCGTACATCATTGTGAGCTGATAGAGGTCTGTCAGCATGGTTAAATTGCGCACTTTGTTTATGACTCCTTGCTTTCGTCAGCCTCCGAATCGCTTTCGGATTTCTCGTTTATGTTTAGTTTTTCCTGTTCTTCGGCCTTTCTTGCTTTGGCCTTTGCTTTCTCAAGCTTTAGTTTCGCCTTTTGAGCCTTGGCCTCCGCTTTTTTCACCTTTTCCAGCTGATCTTCGAATTTCTCCTTGATCTCGGCCGCTTTTGCTTCTGCTTTTTTCAAGTCGCTTTCGGCTTTTATGGCCTTAGCGTTTTTTCTGTATTCGTCAATTTGCTGCTGGCTCCAGCTCAGGCTGTAAAATCCGTCGTAAACGGGCCATTCCTTTTTTAAGCGCGGCACAAGCGCAATATAGAGCAAGCCGCCCGCAATCAGCACAAGGCTCACGATCTGAGAGATACGCAGCCCGCCCATCATGAGGCTGTCCGTTCTCATCGATTCGATAAAGAAGCGTCCGATGCCGTAACCGATGCAGTAAAGCGCAAATATGCCGCCCTTTGTTTTAATCTTCTTTCTCAGCAGCATCAGCACAATGAAAACGATCACATTCCATGTGAATTCATAAAAGAACGTTGCCTGATACCAAAGGCCTTTGATTTGAACGCCGGCCGGGAACCACTGCCATGCCTTGTTCAAAATCAGGCCACCGTGCGCTTCCTGATTCACAAAGTTGCCCCAGCGCCCGATGCCCTGAGCGATAATCAGGCTGGGTGCCGCAATGTCGAGGATTTCACCGAGCGACACTCTGCGCCAGAATTTGAAGATCAATGCCGCAATCACGCCGCCGATCACGCCGCCGTAAATGGCGAGGCCGCCGTTCCAAACCGCTATCACATCGTAGAACGTTTTGTACATGCCTGGATTCGGCGCGAAAACCACATAATACAGCCGCGCAAAAACGATAGCCAGCGGAATGGCCAGCAGCATGAAATCGAGTATCATTTCGCTGCGGTATCCTCTGCGTTTGGCTTCGAGCACACCCAATATCACGCCGAGCACCAACCCGGCTGCTATGATAATGCCATACCAATGCACGGCAATACCGTTTTCATCAAACAGATAAAAAGCCACTCTTGGAACGTCCATATAAACCTCCATATATTACTATAGCGTTTAGACACTGAAAACATTATATGATTTTGAATCCTTGGGGTCAAGAAAACGGATGCAAATATAATATGAAAGAGCGGCATAATATCTGCCGCTCTTTCATATGCGACTATTTAATTATTATCTGTCAGGTATTCGGATATCTGCTTGAGCGAAGCTTCGCTGTTGCCGCCAAGCCGCCACAATGCAAAGTTTCTAATCCCGGCGTTTTTTGCCGCATCCAGCCATATACAAATTGTCTGTCCGTCAGCATACCAAACAGTGTGCGTTTGATCGTTCTGATAGGTAAAGGGCAGGGCACCGCTGCTCTGGGCGCGGGACGGTACTGTTTGCATGGTTTGCGCAAGTTCGGCCGCGGCCGTTTCGCATAGCTGGTCAACATTGCCGGAAGACGACCAGTCGAAACCGCCCGTTGCAAAGGCAAAGCAGACATCCGGTCCGAGGCATACGCTTTTTGCCGCCGTTTCCGTAATAAAAGCTTCATCCGCCTTAGGCCCGGGTTCGCTGCTGTGATTGCCGTACAAATTGTAAACCATCACCGTATACTGCGGCCCAGCCGGGAACGTTGCTTTGCCCAATGCCGATGTTTCGAGCACAACGCGCAGCCGGAGCCCCTCGCTGACGGCCCTGTCATTCAGCGCACAAAGAAATTGAGCATAAAGCTGCCACAGCGCATCGTCACCCTTGATATTCTCGTAATCAATCTCTATGCCGTCAGCGCCTTTTTCCTTGGCCAGCGCGATGATCTCGTCAATATGAGCAGTCATGCGCGTTTGGTTGGATAACAGCCGGCGCAGCAGGTCCACATCCTTGAGCGATGAGCCGCCGTTTTCATATTTGATATCATTCACAAAAGTCAGGTATGTTTGGACTGTCGTGCCATAGGCGTCTCGAACGGCCTTGAGCGTGTCTTGCGAGGACTGAGGGAATATGATGCTGTCATCATCTCTAAAATAAGCGGCAAATACGCTGATGTTTCCCATCGCGGAAGACAGGCTGCGGCTCTCGGAAATGGCGGTGTCAAAGTCCCAGTAGACGATCCACGGATAAAACCCGCTGTCAGAGGACTGAGCGGCGGCTGTGGCGCTTGCCGCAGGCGTCGGCGGGCATTGAGCTGATTCAGTGACCGCAGAGTCCGTCACCGATTCGTCCGGCACCTGCACGGAAGGCTGTTGGACTGCAGGTTGCGTTGTCGTTGCTGCTGTCTGTTCATTGCATGCGGCGAACAGAAGCAGTGAGTTGAGCATCATCATTAAACATAAAAACAGGACCTTTTTTTTCATCGCTTACCTCAAAACACATACTTAAACCATTTTGCGACATCTTCATACGTATTCTTAATGTCAACCCAAACGCGGTCAATGCCATCGATATAATTGTACAGCGTGACCGGCTGTCCGTCATTGCTGAGTTCCTTCAAGCAAATATTTTCAAAAACGCCGTCGTATACGTCGTCGTAGATGTTTCGCTGACTGTATGTGTCATGCTGCACGGCAGCTTCAAGCCAGAGCGAGCCGCTGCCTGTCACCGTCACCTTCTGATTCGTCAATACAGCTCTATTATCCACAAACACCGACATTTTGTCGCTGTCTAATCTCACCTTGAGCTGATAATTTCCCATGCTGAGCAGATCCGTCTCGGGCCTGTATTTTTCTCCGCCTTCCTGCAGCGTTTGAACATCCTTGCCCGAAAGCTCGGCTTTCTTCGCCTCCGCATCCTGTTTCGTCGTGGCATCCGCATTGCCTTTGATAATCGTGTTCTGCGTCTCAATCTGACTCTGCAGCTCATCCTCTTCTACGCTACGCTGCGCCTTACCCAAAAAATCAAACAGATCGATCTGTGCGAATTTCGTAACGTTTCCGCCGCTGCTCTGTTCCACAGTGAGCATATCGTTTTCAATCCCCACATAGATGTACGTGGAAAGCGTATCGTCACTGCGCAGATAAACGCCCTGAGAGCCGTACATATTGCCCTTAAGCCTCAATTCCAGTTCCACATCCGCCGCGTCGACGTTTTTCTGTTTGACGCGTCCAAAACCCGATGGCAGGCTGGTCACGATGATGTTGTTGTCTTTAAATTCGGCTGCGCCCTCTTCGATGCTCCAGTTTGCCTTCTTAGACTCGTCACCCAAGACGAATGTGATGTCTTTTTTTGTGTCGTCCCATACGCGCATCAGCAGGTGATTCGTATACCAATAGGCCTGCGGCTGCAGACGCGTTAAATCGAAAGCCGTGCTCTCAAGATTATTGATGCTGTAGCCTTCTCGGTTAAAGCACAATGTAAACATCTCTTTAATATGCGTCTCGTTTTCGGCGCTTACCAGTTCGTTCGTCCCGTAAAGTATCTTCGAGTTCGCATGCATCAGGCTGTACGAAGCCGGAACAAACCCGAGCTGTGCCGAGTAGATTTTGCTTATCTTGTCATAATCAAACACGATACGTTTTTGCATCTCCGAGAAGTTTTCCAGCGAAACGCCGTCACGGTCGCGGATGAAGTCCATCAGGTAATGGTCATAGTCACGCTGTATGTACGGCGACAAATCGGAAAACCCCACGCTGTTAAGCCTGCCGATAAAATGCTTATATCGGTCGTACACGTTGATGTATTCTAGCCTGTAGCCGTTTGTCCCAAGGTCCCAAAATGTGCTTTGCTTGAGTTCAAGCAGGTCAGATGCGCTTAAAAATTTGTTGTCGTATTTCTCAAGTTTATCGGCGTAGGTAAACATCATACCGTGGCTATTGTATTTTTCCAGCACATCCGAAGCGAAAATCGCCGTGTCACGCCTGCCGTCCTCAAACATTAAAAACAACGCTTTTTCGGGCAGCGGCGTGCCGTTCGTGTAATATTCTATGATATCGTCCTGCGTCACCGTCGTGTACCCAGAGGCGAGCAGCGCAGCCACCTGTTCATCAAGCCTTTGCAGGCTGATCAGGTTCTGCTCATTGCTGCCATACCGGTCGACACCCACGTAGGATATGGCGATAAAACCCGTGTCGGTGGACTGAGCCATTTTAACATCTGTCGGCTTCACATAATACTCCGCCACAAACAACACCTGAATCAACACATAAATCATCAAAACAAGGACGATGAATTCTATAACAGTGCGGATGCGCTTCTTTTTTTCGTGCCTCTCTAAAAAGCGGTCGGCTTCTTTCATGCTGTCACATCCCCCGCGTCGCTCGTTTGTTCAGCGTCCCTGTATTTTTTGCTCTGCGCCGCCACGTCGGTAGGCGTCATGCGCGTGCCCCATGTGGACTTCCAAAACGTAAACCATGCCACGGGCATCTGCCACAGCAGAATGAACACATAATAGAAGCAGAATATAAAACCGTAGAACCAGAGGTTGCTTTTTCTAAAGAACATCTGCGCGAAGCTCATCATCGCTGCGAGCAGGACAAGCCCCATCAGGAATGTGAGCGGAAAGATACCGTAAACAATGGGAAAGTAAATCATATTATAAATAACAACCACCGGAGCCAGAATCGGCATGACGAATCCCATGTAAAAGAACAGCGCCATAAACGGCTCTTTCTTCCAGATATACTTCGCGGCTATCACCGACTCGCGCAGCCACGACCGTTTCCAGCGCATTTGCTGCTTTAGCAGCATCTTTTGCGTATTCGGCACAACGGTAGAGCAAATCGCGGTATCCTGATAAACTGTCCGGTTTTTTCGCAGTATGAAATTCGTCATGCTTCGGTCGTCGCCGAAAGTGGCTCTTTGCCCTAAAAACTTCTGATTGAGCCATGCGTCGAGATGTTCCATAACGATTGATTTGCGGTAGCACGCAAGCGGCCCTGAAAGGCAGGTCACCGCGTCGAAATACGATTCGGCGGCTTTCATCACGCGAAACGCGATATAATAGCGCACGGCCTGCATCTTTGTCACGGCATTTGTATATGTGTTGGCCACATCCGTGCGCCCAGATACGCCGCCGATTTTGGGGTTTTTCATCGGCTGCACCAGGTGCCGGATCGCGTCGTGAGCGAGAAAGCTGTCGGAATCCACGAAAACAAGCAGGTCATGCTTCGCGTGTTTTGCGCCTCTGGCCATCGCCTCGCGTTTGCCCTGATTCTCAACTCGTTCAATGTATTTCACACGGTTTTTAATATTAAAATGGTCATCTTCGCCGTAGATATTCTTTATCGCTTCAAATATCACCTGTTTTGAGCGGTCGGTGGAATAATCGTTGACGATGATGACTTCGAGCTTGTCCATAGGATAATCCTGATCGAGGCAGCAGCGTATCGTTTTTTCTATCCACTCCTCTTCATTAAAACACGGAATGATAATGGTCACGCCCGGCGTAAAATCAGGATCGACAGGCATCGGCTTATACAAAGCACCGAATAAATAACGCGACAATATATAAACCGCGGTGATGATGCTGTAAAGATAAAGCAATCTGTTGAATCGAAAATAAATCAACCCCTCAAGCCGCATCAGAACGATCATCAGCGTCACGCCAAGCAGCATCAGTGAAGCAAGCATAAGAGACGAGCGGTCCTTATGCCTTTTGTTGTACTCCTCCATGTCGACAGCGAACTCAAATGCGGCAAGCTGTGATCCGTTTCTGACGAAAGAGCGTATAAAATTCCCATCCGTTTTGATATTGGCTTCCATGCCCTCCGGAAGGACACCGGGCGGAATGCGAAAACGAAGCTTTATATCCTTTGCGTTTTTTAAAATATCGGCCCGGTTGCTTGATTCGGCTTTGCTTTGCTGCTCCGCTTCCGGCTGTTCCAGCAGGTCAATGAGGATACCGCTTTGGGAAACATCCACACATTTCGCGTTAAAAACATAGCGGCGCCGGTTATGCGTGCATACGATCTTTACAGGAAACTCACCCTCAAAACGCTGCCCCCGTGAGTATCCGGCCGTCGTCTTGTTAGACTTCTTTTCTTCGCTGCCCGCATCTTCCCGCCTGTCTTTTGTTGTCCGCACCCAAGAAGGATCCGGGACATGCGGAAACATGCGCCGGTCTTTTTTGGGTTGTATGAAAATGTCTTGGACGGTTTTCTTCTTCAACGTACCCTTCCCCGTGACTATTTTAAGTAATCGCTGAGCTTTGCCAGCTTATATCCTTTCGCTCGAAGCTTTTCGATTATTCTCGGCAGCGCCTCTACGCCGCTGGAATTATCCGTCAAATGCATCACAACGAGGCCGCCGTTCTCCGCATTTGACACGGCGTAATCCACCACCTCATCTGCGCTGCGTTCATAATCCTGTGTGCTGATATCGGAAAGAAGCGCGTATTTAAAACCTGTCGCCAGCACCGCGTTAATCGTAGCCTGGTCATATTCAAGCGTGGGCGGCCTGAAGAAAAGCTCAGGTTCCCGGCCGATAATCTGCGCCACCGTTTGATAGCACTTGACCACCTCTTCCTGAAGCTCCTCCGGTGATATTTTCGTAATGACCTTATGATAATAGGTATGGTTCCCAATATCATGGCCGGCTTCTGCGATCGCGCGCAGCAGGTTTGGATTTTTCTCCGCAGATGCGCCGATGATAAAGAAGCTGGCTTTCACGTTGTATTCATCGAGCGTATCAAGAATACGCGTCACCGTTTTGTCACTGCCCCAATCATCGAACGTGAGGAATATCACTTTTTCCTTTACATTGACGGCGCTTAAGGATTTCCCCTGTATGGGGGCTTTCGGGTCAAAATCACTGTTGATTTTGATGGCATCCCAGCCCGGGATGTCTTCCAGCGGCTTGCTTACATACTGGTGATCATACATCTCATCGATGGTTTCGAACGAGTATCCGGTATCAAACACCATGCCCGCAATACCCTCAACGAGGCTGTCCAGTTTGTAATATTTGTCGGTTCTTAAGTAAATGATATCGCCGCGATTAAATCCCTTCGAAAAATACTTCAGCAGGTCGTCGAGAGTCTTGCCATCTTCGGGCATGGGATATCTGTTATATAAAACAGGTATCAACCCAACCTCACGGCATGCTTTTGCCACGTTATCACTGATATCACCATAAACCGGACGGTACAGCCTCGGCGCTTTTCCGGTTGTTTGTTCTATAGCTGCCATGCTCTTGATTAAGTCGATACAACAGTCTTTAAAGCTCAACTTGCTTGTGCCACGACTTAAAAAACCGGCGCTCTGTATGCTGTGTCCGCGGGAGACGATTTCCTTTATTAGGCCAGCCCGCTCTATGGCTTCCTGCCCTGTAACAAAAAACGATACTTTTATTTTCAGGTTATCCAAAGTATCAAGCAAACTGAGTACCCTATCATCGCTCCCCAACACCTGAAATGTGAGTGATACAGATTTTTGTGTGGTTGCCGCATTGTTGATGACCTTTATTGGCTCAATGTTATCTGGTGTATCCGATATTTCACGATACATCGATGTATTTTTGTAGCCTTGAAGATCAGTGGGGGTAACAAACCCGTACCCCTGATCCGAATATGCTTTAAGAAGCCACTCCGTGGTAAGAAGCATTCGTTCATCTTTATTCTCAGGCAACTCCACTTTCTGGGTTCCTTCAGCGGCAGGCTTCTTATCCACAGCAGGTTCTAATACCTCTTCATCTTTAACACCGATTTCGTCTTTGGTTAACTCGCGATTTATTTTTATCGCAATGATTGATCCCCTGTCTGTGTTTTTCGCATAAGCTTGTGCTTGTGATTCAGACGAAAAGCTGAATTGATTAAAATACTTGTTTGGCTGAACGGCATAGGAAAGCCTGCACGCTTTTGCGATCTGCAGCAGTTCAGTGGTGTATTGCGTGCTGTCGCAAGTGAACAGAGTAGGCGTCTGTGAAACAGCGTCTTTGTATATCGATTGCGTGCGGTAAAGCTCGCGCGCAGAGTCCTCTGCCGACAGCTTATCCATTTCCTTTCCCCCGTCTAGCGCATAATTGCCAAGGCCATAGCCTTTATCTTTTATATCCTGAGCAATTTGAGGGTCTTCAGAAACGCTGATTCCCGGAAGAAAGAACGTGGCTTTAACCCCATATCGGTTGAGCAAATCTGTAAGGCGCTGCATGATGGCGTTGTCGGAGGAGCCAAGAAACACGATGGAAACCTTCTTCTCGAGGGTCATCACGCCGGATATTTTGTCGGCGGTGCTGCCATCATGATTGCTGAGTATCTTCTCAACCTGCGCATCCTCAACGCTTTGAGACGAAACGGTGGCGGCTGGCGCACAGGAAGCCAGCGCAAGTATAAGCGCTGTCAGTATCATCATGATTCTTTTCTTATTTGCTATACTCATATGCATTACCCTATAACCGCCAGTATCTGTAGCCCTTCAGCGTCAGTGCCGTCTTATCGAGTATGCTTTTCACATCGATAATGACCTTTTGATCGTTTTCCCCGGCAGCGAACATGGCACCGATATCGTTGGCGCTTAAATTCTTAAACTCGTCGTGAGCAACCGCAAAAACGAGACAATCCGCATTGCGGATATCTTCAACAGCAGTAAGCCTCACGCCGTATTCCCTTAAGGCAGATTCCGGATCGGCATGCGGGTCCACAACAATCGGCTCAATCCCGAATTCATTAAGCTTCTTAACAATATCCATCACCTTTGTGTTACGAATATCGGCGCAGTTTTCTTTATAAGTCAATCCTAAAATATAGATCTTGGACTGGCGGACCTGCTTATTGGCGAGAACCAGCTGCTTGATGATCATCTGGCCGATAAAGCTGCCCATCTCATCGTTTATTTTTCTGCCTGAAAGTATGATTTTGCTGATATAGCCGTTTTTCTCGGCTTCGAATATAAAATAATACGGATCAATGCCGATGCAGTGGCCGCCGACCAGCCCGGGATAAAAACCGAGCGCATTCCATTTTGTATTCATCGCTTCAACGACATCCATCGTATCGATGTTCAGCCGCTCAAAAACCATGGCCAGCTCGTTCATAAACGCGATATTGATATCGCGCTGGCTGTTTTCCACGACCTTGGCCGCCTCCGCCACTTTGATGGACGGCGCACGGTGAACGCCGGCCTCCACCACCAGCTCGTAGAGCTTCGCGATAAAATCGATTGTCTCTTCGTCGATACCCGATACGATCTTTTTGATGTTGACAAGCTTATGAACCTGATCCCCCGGATTGATGCGCTCGGGTGAATACCCAATCTTAAAATCAGCGCCGCATTTTAAGCCGCTTTCCTTTTCAAGTATCGGTATGCAAATGTCCTCCGTCACGCCCGGGTACACGGTGGATTCGTAAATGACGACACCGCCTTTTTTTAAGGCTTGTCCCACCGTGACCGAAGCCGTGATGACCGGAACGAGGTCCGGCGCTTTGTTCACGTCAATGGGTGTGGGAACGGCAACAATAAACACATCCGCTTCAGACAGTATCTTTTTGTCCGACGAGAACATCACGGTGGTTGACAGAAGGTCGCCATCGTCTACCACGTGCTCAGGGTTAATCCCTTTTTTATATGCTTCAAGTTTATGGTTGTTGGAATCATAGCCGATCACATCGAGCTTTTTGGCAAATGCGGTTGCCAGCGGCATACCCACATAACCAAGGCCGATAACAGCAAGTTTTGATTTTTTACTTAAAAGATTGGATAACAGTTCTTGCATATGACACCCCAATAACACGTCATTAAAATCAGATAAAATAAAAGGGTCTAAATCGCCATTATTATCATTTATATATTACATATATTACTACGATACGGCAATAAATGCAACAGATTGTTATTAACACATTCCATCTTTTGCTGGTATTTTACGGTCCCAGTCGCGATCAGGGGGCATCATCAAACGATCAGTCAATCCGCTTTGATTGTCATCTTCATAAAGCTTTTAATTCCACTTATATCGGTTAGCTGTCTGCCCATATCAGTTACCGCGTAATAGTTTTTACTTACCGCTTCATCCATCGCCTCATGGCTATTCTCCTTAATATGAAGGCTGAAAATTGAAAACTTTCAACTTGTGTTATCGTTATAAAATGTATATTCATTAGCTCTGCTTTTTAAATTTTGAACATCGGGAGCTTATGCCAAAAAAAGACGGATGGTTTCAGCCATCCGCCCGACAGTTTCTTTTAGATATCAAAACGGTTATTTCAGTTTCTCCTGCAGATTCAAGGCAAAGAGGCCCGCACGCTCCTCGGAAGACTCAATGATATCGTTGAACAGGGCGAAATCATACATATTGATTTCTTCCACGACGAAGCTTTCAAAAAGATCCACCTTGCATGTTTTCTGTTTTTCCTCAGAAAGCGCCTTCTTGGCTGCGTTAAACGCGCCGCTCATTACACTGAAAACCACCATGGCGGCCTCGTCTTCATTGACCTGCGGATCAATAGCGGCAAGAACATCACACCCGTCCCGAATCACATCAAAAGGCACCGGGTTTACGCACGATCCGTCCATAATCAGCTCGCCGTTTACGTCTTTGGGCATGAAAACGCCGGGAATTGCCACTGCCGAACGCACAGCGCGACCCACGTCGCCGTTGTCAAACAGCACCTGCTGACCGGTTGTCCAATTTGCCGCCACCACTTTGAGAGGAAAGTACAGGCGGTCGAACACTTTGATGGGAACGATCATCTGATAATATTCTTCGAGACCGAGGCCGTCCAGTATACCGTATTTGGCGTCCTTCACTTTTATCGCATTGATCGGCCGCTTGGCGCCGGGAAAATCGATCTCCTGCAAAAAGTCGATCATGTTCTGGCTCGTCATTCCCGCCGCATACATGGCAGCCACAACAGCGCCGACACCGGTTCCCGATACGATATCCGGCTTGATATTCAGCGCCTCAAGCGCCTTGATATACGCAATGCTCGCGATGCCTTGCGCTCCGCTTCCTCCGAAAGCGATTCCGAGTGTTTTTGACATAGGTCTACCCCTTTATCGTACTTTATTAAGCTGCTCCAAAAACCCAGGTATAAGGGTCTGCGCACGCTTATATATGCTTTTGTACTTGAAAAACTCCATCGTGGACACATCCTCAAAAGTCGGCCTTTCAAATATATCCACCGGGGACCATTTGAGCTTTTCAGAAATCAGCGCCTCCTGTGTGGCGGCCCAGGTCGCATGCGGTGCGTTTTTGATGCTCGGCTTCAGCGATGCATTCGGACGCACCTGAGAAACATCAATTGCGATCAGCACATCGCATTCCTTGCGGAGTATATCAAATGGCACGATGTTCGTCGCTCCGCCATCCATATAGTAGCTGTTTCCCACCTGCTGCGGAATGAACACGCTCGGATAAGCGATACTGCCCAGCAAAGCGGGAAGTATCTCGCCGGATGTGAACACTTTTTCCTCCAGCGTATGAAAGTCGGTCGCCACGAGCTTCAGCGGGATTTCCAGCTCCTCAAATGTCTTTTTCGGCAGCGCTTTTAAGAGAAACTGTTTAGCCAGCGCACCTGCAAGCTTGTCACGCTTCAGCGCCTTCACAAGCGACACACCCGAACGTTTTCTCACACTCAAAAGGTTTTCGAGCATCGCGTACATATCGTCCGGCGTTACGCCGCCTGCGTACAGCGCCCCTACGATAGCACCGCTTGATGTACCCGCTATCACGCCGGGCTTAATGCCTTGCTCTTCCAGCGCTTTCAAATAGGCAATATGTGCCACGCCGCGCGCGCCGCCGCCACCGAGTGCGAGTCCGACCGTTTTCACAGCATCATCCCCTATTGATTACTATACCATTTAAATATATGCCACGTAAAGCCAATTTGCATCAAAATTGATACAAGCTTTCCAAAGAACAAGCTGAATAATAACCTTAAATTCCCATACGTTCCGACACAGACAGCGGATGTGACACAATAGAAACCAAAGATTGAGATGCCGCACCCTTTCTGATACAATGACGAATGAAAGGTAATGACACTATGACAATTCAAGACATCGAATGCTATGTGCTCGACATGGACGGCACCATATATCTCGGCGATCAGGTGATTCCCGGCGCGAAAGAGCTTCTTTCGTTTTTCGACGAAAAGGGAATCCGGTACTGTTTTTTTACCAATAATTCATCCAGATCGCCTGAGGATTATATAGCCAAACTCAAACGCCTCGGTCTTTGCGAACAGCCTGTTGTATATACATCCGGCGATGTCACCGCCGACTATCTTATTAAGAACTTCGGGCCGCATCCGCGCGCCTATGTGGTTGGTACACAAGCGCTTTTGAACCAACTGAGCGCCGTCGGCATCGACTGCGGCGAAACGCCATCCCCCAGTTGTGTGGTGGTCGGGTTCGACACGAGTTTTGAGTTTTCCAAAGCCACCCGCGCTGTGGAGCTGCTGCGCGAGGGTATCCCTTTCATAGCGGCCAACGTGGACGCCGTCTGCCCGCTAGAAGGCGGGAAGGTGCTGCCCGACTGTGCCAGTATCTGTGCGATGCTGACGCACGCCACAGGACGTCATCCAAAATTTGTCGGCAAACCGTTTGCCGAGACCGCCGAATACATTGAGCGCGCGGTCAATTTACCTGCCGGCAAAATCGCGGTGATCGGCGACCGCCTTTATACGGACATGCAGCTGGCGCTTGAAAACGGCATGTGCGCCATCGGCGTGCTCTCGGGCGAGATGACGCGCCAAGATATAAAGAGCAGTGCCAAGAAGCCTCATTACCTTTTTGACAGTGTTGCCGATCTGTGCGGGTTTCTTAAAGAACAACTCAATTAATCATGAATAATTTGATTAGCAGTCATGAAAGGATCAATGTTTCTATAGACTATACCGTAAATTTTAATATGGAAGGATGAATGATTTGAAAGCAATCGCGGTTAACGGCAGCCCAAGACCAATGGGCAACACATTCTATCTGCTCTCCACCGTTCTCGGAGAGCTTGAACTCAGAGGCATCAGCACACAGGTAATACAGGCCGGCGGCAGGGATATTCACGGGTGCGTCGCCTGCGAAGCGTGCCGAAAAAGCTCAGTACCCAAATGCGCTTTTGATGACGATATTGTCAACGAGGCGATAGCGATTATCGATCAGGCGGATATATTGATTCTCGGCTCCCCTGTTTATTTTGGAAGTCTCTCGGCACAGATGAAAGCATTTATTGATCGCGTGGGCTATGTGTGCCGCCCCCATAAGCTGCTCAAAGGGAAAATATGCGCGAGTGTTACGGCTGTCCGGCGCAACGGTGCCCTCACCGCGTTCAACGCCATGAATAACCTTTTCACCATCAGCGAGGGCATCATCGTGGGCTCAAGCTACTGGAACCAAGGAATCGGGAAGGCGGTCGGCGATGTCGCCACAGACGAGGAAGGCATTCGGACGATGAAAACGCTGGGGCAGAATATCGCAGATCTGGCATTGGCCATCAAGAAATAACCATCATCATCCCCGGCACGCCGGGGATTTTTTATTCTCTCCCAGCTACTTGCCGGTGGATGGCTCTCAAACCATTTCTAAAAAGGGTCATCGTCGAAGAGGCCGCGATAATAGGTTTTTTACAAAAAGGGACGCTGCGATCAGCGTCCCTTTTGACGAAGAGCCCGTAATGGTCAATCGCTTCGCTCGCTCGAAAGGCCCGATGAGTCGATGCGGTTGGCGTATTCTATTGCGCACGTAAGTGCAATAGAATACGATCTGTGTTTATATGCCCGTCAATACTTAAAATTGTCTTCCGACGAAGCAAGCATCCGGTTGCCGTCACCATCGTGCGATGTCAGCATACCATTTCCTTCCTTAAGCTTAAACTGCGCAACCATGCTATGCAGTATCTCCGCCTGGCCCGACAGTTCCTGCGCGGCGGCGGCTGTTTCCTCAGCGAACGCCGAATTGGTCTGCACGACCGTGGACATGCTGTTGATGCCGAGGCTTACTTGTTCAATTGATACCGACTGCTGGTTCGAAGCTTCCGCTATCTCCTCCACCAGCTTTACCGATTTTTCCACGTCGGCCACAATACGTTCAAAAGCTTTCATGGCGTCATCGGCAATCTTATTGCCCGCTTCGGTTTTTCTTGCCGATCCTTCAATCAGTTCAGCCGTTTCCTTGGCAGCTTCGGCGCTTCTGGCGGCAAGATTTCGAACCTCCTCAGCCACCACGCCAAAGCCTTTGCCCTGCGCACCCGCGCGCGCAGCCTCCACAGCCGCGTTTAGCGCCAGTATGTTTGTTTGAAAAGCAATATCGTCTATCACCTTGATGATTTTGGATATATTCGCAGACGCCTCGTTGATATCCTCCATCGCATTTTGGACTTCCTGCATTTTTGTCCGGCCCGTTTGCGCGCCGTCATGCATAGCGGATGAGAGCTTAAACGCTTCATTCGCGTTGTCCGCGTAGAGCTTCGTCTGCGCCGCGATAACCAACATGGTGGCGGTCAGTTCCTGTATAGAACCCGCCTGATTGATTGCCCCCTCAGAGATTTCCTGACTGCCGCCCGACACCTGTTGTGTGCCGGTAGCCACATGCCCGGCCGCTTTGCCGATTTCACCTATAATTTCGTTGAGCGATCCGATAATCCCGTTGATCGAGTCTTTCAGCGTCACGAAATCTCCGCGGTAATCCGTTTGAATGGCGCACGTTAAGTTGCCGTGCGACAGCTCGCCGAGAACATACGAAATTTCCTCGATATACCCGTGCAGCGTGACAATCGTGTCATTAAGCGCATCCTTTATGATTGAATAGTCGCCTTTGTATACGCCCGACATTTCGGCGTTCAGATTCCCCTCCGAGAGTTCATGAAGCACATTCTTGGCTTCGTTAATCGGGCTGATCACGGCGTTAAGCGTATCGTTGATGCCCTTTATTATCACACGGTAGTCGCCCTGATGCTTGTTTTCGTCCGCCCTGACGGAGAACCGTCCTTCAAGGGCGGCCTTCAACAGCATATCGACATCTGCGACCATCGCTTTTACAGACGCTGTCATTGTGCGGAAGGAAGCCATCATCCGCCCGACTTCATCCTTCGCCTGATAATCAAGGCCTTTAATGTCCGTATCGCCTGCTGCCATCTTCATCGCAGCCTCCGACATCTTTTTAAGCGGCTTTGATATGGAACGCGATGTGAGCAGCCCAAGAACCGCCGCCGCCGCTGCTGCCACACCGATACCGATCATCAGCAGCAGTATGGTTTCGTTCACCCTTCCGACTTGTGCGTCGATCAAATCGTTGGCATGGGCGACCATAAACGAAAGTGCATTGTTAATAACTGCCGAGGTACCGGAAGAGACCGTGGCCGAACTCACCACATCGGTGGGTGCGGTTGCTTCGCTGACAGCATCCGCCTGTTCCCCGCCTGCTGCCGTTTCGCTCACAGCGTCTGCCTGGCCGCCCGCGCCTCCCTGAATAAACGCGTTATGCGCGTCACTGTCTGCCTGTATCCAAACCGCCACATTGTCAAAGTCACCGGCTACAGCTGCAGCCGCGAGTTCATCGCGCACCCCTCTGAACGCCTGAATATTCGTATTCAGGTCATCATACAGCGCCTGACTCTCGCTGTCGATACACGCTTTTCTGAACAGTTCGAGATTATCCAGCATCAGTTTATCGGATGCCTCGACAAGGTCGGAAATATTTGCTGCAGCTTCGGTATCTCTCGAAATCAGCATGTCTCTGAGCAACGCCCTTTGCTGCTGATACTGCGCATACACCTGACCCAAGTACCCCTGGGCGTTGCCATAGTTGTCAAACAGCACTTTATTCTGCGCGTTCGCGTTTGCCCACGACACCACGCCGAACACAGCCACACTTCCCACCAATAACAAAATTACTAAAAACAACAGCAGTATCTTACCTGATATTCCTAGATTTCTGTACCACTTCATACATAATTCCCCATTCCGTTCAAAGATGTCCGATACAAAGCTGACCGCTGATAGATATAGGATATTAATTGACGTTTATTAGCTATTTGAAACGATTATTAATAAAAAACATTGATACAAGTATGGCTTGAACAATCAACACACAGCCTCTGCTATAAAAACCGAGGTCGTATCGTCCGATTATATGTATCAGAGCATTTTATACCATTTTTCCGGCCTTGTTGCGTTTGTTTTGCACATGTCAATATACCGAAACAGCCGAGGTTTTTCCCCGTCCCATCCGCAGAAAACACGCTCGCCTGCTTTGATAAGCAGCCATTTTGAAAACACCGTAAAGTCAAAGGGCAAAAGATTATAAAATGCTTTCAGATAAGATTTTGCGATGACAGCGCCAGACG
>JAEZNC010000159.1 GCA_023441905.1 Bacillota bacterium
TGGATATCACACAGGCCATGCAGGCAATCACGCACGGCATCGACGCCGCGGAGGCGCAGGCGGACAAGGGATACCGCCTGCTCGGCTGCGGCGAGATGGGCATATGCAACACGACGACGTCGGCGGCGGTGCTCTGCGCGCTGACGTCGGCGGCTCCCGAAGACGTGGTGGGACGCGGCGCTGGCCTGACGGATGAGCAGCTGCAAATGAAGCAGGATGTGGTACGTCGCGCGCTCGACGTTAATCAAATTGATTCGGACAACGTGCTGGGCGTGCTGAGCGCCGTGGGCGGGTTCGATATCGCGGCGATGGCCGGGTTTTATCTCGGCTGCGCCTACCGTCAGATTCCGGCGGTGATAGACGGGTTCATTTCCGCGGTGGCGGCGCTGGCAGCAGCCAGGCTGAACCCGGTGGCGGCGCAGTACATGTTTGCCTCGCATCACAGCGCGGAGCCCGGTTTTGCCACGGTGATGGAGGCGCTTCAAATGGAAGCGCCGCTTAAGCTCAATTTACGGCTCGGCGAGGGCAGCGGCTGCCCGCTTATGATGCAGATACTCGATGCGAGCGCGGCGATGCTGCAAAACATGGCGACGTTCGAGGAAGCCAGAATTGATGCGAGCAAGCTCGTGGACATCAGCAAATAGCATTATATATAGGAGGAAACATCATGTTCAGACATATCGTGTTTTTTAAGGTGAAGGCAGAGGAGCAGCACAGAATTCCCGAGGCGGCGGAGAAGCTGCGTTCGTTAGCGGCGGTGCCTGTGGTGCGCGGCGTTGAGGTGGGGCTTGATGAAGTGAAGAGCGGCCGTTCGTACGATATCGCGCTGATTGTGGACACGGATTCGCGCGCTGATTATGAAGTGTACGATCAGCACGAGCTGCACCAGCCGGTCAGGCAGTATATGCGCAGCATTATCGAGTCGTCCGCGACGGTGGATTTTGAACGGTAGGATTAAATCAGGCTCCTTTTGGAAAGGAGCTGTCAGCGAAGCTGACTGAGGATTGAAAAAAAGCGTGGGACTTTAACCGCAGAAATTCTCTCAGTCCCTCTCCTGCATAATGCCTATCAATGCGCATCGCCCAAGCCTCCCTCCAAGAGGGAGGTGGCAATTGGCCGATTTTATCGGGCAATTGACGGAGGGAGTGGGTAAAGCTGACAAGTTCAAGCAAGTTGCAGCTGATATCAGATCAATGGCTCAATAGGGCGGGCGTCCCATGGACGCCCCTACGGATACATAGCCTTTGATGCTCATGAAATTGATTTAATATGAAACAGTTTCTGCCGCAATCCTCCGTCACGTTGGCGCGTGCCACCTCCTTTCAAAAGGAGGCTTTTGATGACGATAATGGTCTGATCGTTCACACACACGAAATCGACTAGAACAGTATTCCTATACCCCGAAGGGGTATAATCTGTGGTATCAGCAGACAAGGCCTGTGGTGTGCGAGGAGCCGGCAAAGCTGATTGCAGCAGATAGCCTCCCTCAGTCGCCTTGCGGCGACAGCTCCGAGGGAGCCTTGGGAGCTTGGAAATCCAAACAAAAAGCGCCCGGCTGAGGCGCTTTGAGTTATTCGGAAAGTTTATCGTAGGTGCTTTTATATATCTTAGGCGCGACATCCTTCCACTTCTTGATGAACGATTCGGCGGACGTCTGCGAGTAAGTCACAAGATTGAGCTCAAAAACGGGAACCTGATTTTCCAGCACTTTGAGTATCACCTTGTACTCGCCTTCGTCGATCTTTAAATAATCGGCAAAGAGCTCGGTCTCAAGGCGCAAATCGGCCCTGTTGGCTTCGCAGTAAGAATCCACAGCCTTGCGCACCGAAGCCGGCAGCTCCTTTTCGAGGTAAAACACCGTTTCGCTCCCAAGGTCGGTGATGGAATAGAACAGGCCGTTGGGCGTATCGCGCTGATCCACAAGACGGCTTTCCATCAACTCAAACATGCACTCCTTCAGGTCAAAGTAATTGAGCCAGTTGTTTTCGGAAACGATACGCAGAATTTGCAGTTCGGAAAGCTGTATGTTGATGGATTTGAGCAGATATAACATGAGCAGTTTGTTTTGAGCAATTGCTTCAATTTGCATTACAGACCTCCAAACCAAGTATTCAATTGTATTATACCATATTTTTTGATATAGTACAGCAAATATAGTATTTAATATTCGTGAGCAAACTATATATTGAGGATGCCTGATGATACATGAATTAGAAACGCTTGTCAGAGCGCAAGGCGCGGACGTTTTCGGAACGTCGGATGTGACGGCCTGTTTGCCGGAACGCTTTGCCCGTACCCCGTTTGCCGTTACAGTCGGCATAAGGCTTCTCGATGCCGTGATGGACGAGGTGAAACAGGGCCCGACAAAGCTGTATTTCAGCCATTACCGCACGGCGAACGCGTTCCTCGATATGTGCGCGCTCAAATGCGCGCTTTATTTGCAGCGCAGCGGATACAAAGCCGTGGCGATACCCGCCTCGCAGACCACAAACACACCCGGCATCGCGGCGGATTTTCCGCACAAGACGGCGGCGAACCTTGCGGGGCTCGGGTTCATCGGAAAAAACGGCCTTTTTGTCTCGAAGGATTATGGACCGCGCGTACGGCTTGCCACGGTGCTGACCGACTGCCCGCTGCCCGCTGCAGAGATGTTGACCCCACAGTGCGGCAGCTGCTCAAAGTGCGTGGATGCATGCCCCAGCGGCGCTCTGACCGGCCGTATGTGGACGAAGGAAAGCTGCCGTGACGACATTGTGGACGCGGCGCTCTGCTCGCGGTTTATGAAGGACAAGTTCACCATGATCGGAAGAGGGAGCGTTTGCGGCATCTGCGCGGCGGTATGCCCTTGGGGCTGCAAAACAGTATAAAAAACCAAAAAAAGCCCTTGATTTCACCGCGCGATTGTGTATAATATGAGTTACGGCTTTGGGGGGTTATAGCTCAGCCGGTTAGAGCGCTACGTTGACATCGTAGAGGTCGT
>JAEZNC010000023.1 GCA_023441905.1 Bacillota bacterium
CTGCAGGAACGCCTTGCGAAGCTCGCGGGCGGCGTGGCTGTGATTCAGGTGGGTGCGGCAACCGAAACCGAAATGAAGGAAAGCAAAATGCGCATTGTAGACGCGCTGGCTGCGACACGTGCAGCCGTTGAGGAAGGCATTGTGCCTGGCGGCGGCGTGGCCTCGCTGCATGCGGCCAAGGCCGTGTCGAAAGTCATCGATACCCTCGAAGGCGATGTCAAGACGGGCATGCAGATCGTGATGCGTGCGCTTGAAGAACCGCTTCGCCAGATTGCAACCAATGCGGGCCTTGAGGGCAGCGTGATTGTCGATAAGATCAAGAATTCTGACGATTCCAACTTTGGTTATGACGCGGCCAAGAACGAGTATGGCGATATGGTGGTTAAGGGCATTATCGACCCGACAAAGGTGACCAGAAGCGCCATTCAGAACGCGGCTTCCATTGCATCGCTGCTGCTGACCACAGAGAGCATCGTGACGGATGTGCCCGAAGAGAAGGGCGCGGCAATGCCGGCGGCTCCGGGCGGAATGCCGGGCATGTATTAAGCCAGATAGCTTAAAGAAGTGAAGTGTTTACGAAGCGCAGAGTCAAAAAAGGCTCTGCGCTTTTTGCTGTACACTTTAGTGTGGTTTTGGGAGCGAAAGAGTACAAAACCAAATAATCCACCGGCCCTGCCGGTGGAGGGAGTTAGCTTTAGCTTTAAGAAAAAACCTCCGATGTTAAGATGATGAAGGTTTGCCGACCGCATCATCAACAAAGGAGGTATGTCCAAAATGGACAAAAACAGTCTAGCACATACAACATGGGAATGTAAGTACCACATCGTATCTGCTCCGAAATACAGAAGACAAGCAATATAGACCCGTTTACGCATCAGCCAACGAACAAAGGCAAGAAATAAGGCCGCTTTAGCGGCGGCCCGAAAAATCTATGCGATTGGCAAACTATTCAATGCGCTTGCAAGCGCCAGTAATATGCTAGGGCTTGAGCATGCCACCCGCTGAGGCAGGTGGTTATGACTTTATCATCATTCGGTGTCTCCCAAGCATTGCCACCCATGTGATGCTCGGTATATAATATAACCGTTATACTTTCAATTGCAATTCTCCAATGAATATGAATGAATGGGGTGATAGTAATGGATTTTATGAACAGTGCCTATCTTTATATCATCGGTGCGGCCATTGCCGTGCTGGTGCTGGCACAATCCGTGTACTTTCTTGTCCGCGCTGTCAAACGCGGCCGCGAGCTTGGGTTATCCAATAAAATCATGAAGGATGCCGCCGTATCGAGCGCGACGTTTTCGGTGGTGCCATCCTTGCCCATTGTGCTCGCGATGATCACGCTCGCGGCGACGATCGGTGCGCCGTTTTCGTGGATCCGCCTGTCGGTCATCGGTTCGATGACATATGAGACGGCAGCCGCAGGCGCAGTGGCAGCCGCCGCCGACAGCCTCACCACATCTGTTTACGCAAGCATCATGTGGGTGATGACAATCGGTATTATCAGCGGACCCGTATTCAATATCTTCGGGCTTAAATGGTATCAAAATAAAATCGAACAAAGCAGCCAGCGCGACCCCAAATGGTCAAAGATATTGACCGATGCGCTGTTCATGGGCATCATTGCCGTTATGGGCGGTGTTTATATCGCCAAAGGCATCTCGTCGTTTGCCGGTACAGCGCCGAGCGAGCTCGTTGTCAATGGCGGGGCGCAGGCTTTAACGCTGTTGACGGGCGCGGTATTGATGGCCTTGTTCGGTGTCGTAATCAAACTTGCCAAAGCCAAGTGGCTCGAAAACTTCGCGCTGCCGATTTCGATGATCGGCGCGATTGTGTTGTCCGTGGTTTACCACGGCTTGTTCTAGGAGGTGCGCCATGAAAGATAAAGGTTTATTGCTCAGCGATTACAAGCAAATGACACACCGTATCGGCCGCATATGGACCGCCGCCGCCATGCTGCTGATCTGTGCGGTGCCGCTGTTTTTTTGCATCATCTACGGTGTGCTGCCCGAATGGAACTCTTTTTACACGGGGGCTGTCGCCATCATTCCGATGTTCTGGGCTGTCGGGCTTATTGAGGTGTTTAACTATTCACCGATGCTCGGCGTAGGCGGTACGTATCTTGCGTTTGTCACCGGCAATCTGGCCAACATGAAAGTTCCCGCGGCCAAGGTGGCTCTGAGCAAGGCGGGGGTGGATGCCACCACCGAAGAAGGTGAAGTATTGGCGACCATCGCTGTGGCGGTTTCGACGATTGTCACGGATTTGATACTCATTGCCGGGCTGCTCCTCGTGATACCCATTACGGGCTGGATCAATTCTGATCCGGTGCTGTCGAGCGTCTTTGATCTGTCAACGGGTTATGTGATTCCCGCGCTGTTCGGTGCCATCGGCGTGGTATTCCTCTCAAAGAGCTGGAAAATTGCCATTGTGCCGACACTGCTCATGATACTGTTATTTTTGCTTATTCCCGCTATTTATACATCATACAGCATTTTCATTCCGGTGATGTCGATATTCGCTGTACTGATTGCGCGGATGATGTACAAAAAGAACATGATATAGGAAGTGGACATATGATCGTATTATTCGTTATACTCGCGCTGCTCGTGATGCTGATTGGCGTGCTCGCGGTGAACACAATCAGAAAAAAACCGGGGAAAGAGGAAACAAAAAGCGCAGAGCCGCTTCCGCTTGACGAAAGGACACTCGCGCAGAACCTTTCGGGCCTCATCCGTTTCAAGACGATCACGTCCATCACGATGGACGGCTTCGATAAAGACGCATTTCTGGGGCTGCATGCTTATCTCGAAAAAACTTACCCACTGCTGCACAAGACGCTGGAAAAAGAGGTTGTCAACACCTACAGCCTGCTTTATAAGTGGACAGGCTCCGGCTCCGATCAAAAGCCGTTTTTGATGATGGCGCATATGGATGTGGTGCCTGCAGACGAACGCACCGCGGATAAGTGGGTGCACAGCGCCTTCTCGGGCGATATTGCGGACGGCTATGTATGGGGGCGCGGCGCGATGGACATGAAGGGGCAGCTCGCTGCGATACTGGAAAGCGTGGAACACCTGCTGGCGCAAGGGTATGTGCCCAAACGCGATATCTACATCGCCATCGGGCACGACGAGGAATCGATGGGGACGCTGGGTGCGCAGAAAATTGTGGACAGGCTTACCGAAAAGGGCGTGCGGCTCGACTTTGTGATTGATGAGGGCGGCGTGATGATGGACGGCAAGCTGATGAGCGTCGGGGCGATGGTTGCGGCGGTGGGCATATGCGAAAAGGGCTATGCGGACATCCGCCTTATCGCCGAGTCGGCGGGCGGGCATGCCTCCAGACCACCCAAACAGACGGCGGTCGGTGCGCTCGCAAAAGCCATTGTGGCGCTAGAAAAAAAGCATATGAAGCCCACGCTCAACAGGCCGCTTAAAGATATGCTGGGCGCGGTGGGAGCTCGCATGGTGTTTCCGCTCAATGTGATTGCGTCGAATCTCTTTCTCACGAAGCCGCTGCTGCTGATGGGCCTCAATGCAAGCGCAACAGGCGCGGCGATGGTGAGAACCACGGCCGCCCCGACAATGCTTCAGGGCTCCAGTGCGCCCAACGCATTGGCCGAACGGGCGGAGGCCGTGGTGAATTTTCGCATATCGCCTGACGATACGTTGGACGGACTGCTGAGGCACATCAAAAAAACTGTTGGAGAAAACATTAAGCTCGAAATAATACAGGCCTATGAACCCTCGGAGGTGTCAAGCATCACAAGCCGTGCGTACGGCATCATCAAAGAAACCATCCAAACGATGTTTCCTGATTATGTGGTGTCACCGTATCTGATGGTTGGGGCCACAGATTCGCGCCGCTACGCAGCCGTGGCGGACGGGATTTACCGTTTTCAGCCGTTTCGCTCGATGGCGGACGATCTTGACACGTTGCATGCGGCTAATGAGCGTTTGCGCGTTGAATCGCTTCGGGAAGCCGTGGAGTTCTTTATTCGTCTTGTAAAAAAGGCGAATGAATGATAAGATATTGACAAACAGCGCGATTTGACGCTGTGAGTCATTATACATATTTATAACAGGAGGAACCAGATGCGCGACTTTATCATTGCCACGGATTCGGACACGGAAATTCCCTATACATATGCCGATCAATATGGTATCCCCGTATTCCTGATGCCGTATACAGTGAACGGTGAGGAGAGGCTTTTCGACCTCGGCAGAAACACGGATTTTGCCAGCTTTTATGAAGAACTCAGCAATGGTGCGGACGCGATCACTTCCACCAGACCTCCGGTGGATATCGCGGACTTTTTCCGTGAAGCCGTTAAGGGCGGGAAAGATGTGCTTTATCTGTCGTTTTCTTCGGCGCTCTCCGGTCACTTTGACCTCACACAGATGGCAAAAAACATGGTGCTTGAGGAACAGCCGGATGCGCGCATTGAAATTGTGGACACACTGCGCATATCGATGGGAGCGGGACAGCTTGTGATGCAGGCCCAGCAGCTTAAAAACGAAGGCAAATCGCTTGAAGAAATCAGAGGCTGGGTGATTGCTAACCGCCAGCGCAGCCAAGCATGGTTCTCAGTGGACGATTTAAACTACCTTAAAAAAGGCGGGCGTTTATCAGGAGCAGCGGCGGCGATTGGCACGATACTTGATGTCAAACCGATACTGAAAATCAATCATGAAGGCAAAATTATCGCGGCGGACAAAGTGAAGGGAACAAAGAAGATTCTTCGGTTCTTTTTATCTGTGATACAGGAAAACGTTGAAAACGCTGAAGAACAGACAGCTTATGTGCTGCATGCAAATTGCATGGAGACGGCAGAAAAGCTCAAAGAGCTGCTTGCCGAGAATGTGCCGTTTAAAGATGTGCAGATACAGGATATCGGCCCGGTGATCGGCTGCCATACGGGTCCCGGTGCGCTTGCCGTGATATTCATGGGCAAAGAGATCACATCATAATCAGTGACATTCAGGGCTGCTGCGGCAGCCCTTTTTAGTTTATTCGATAAAAACTTCATCAGCTAAACCTTTGCAGCCTGATCTTGCTCCTAGTCTTGTGCCTGAGCCTGATCTTGGTTCTGCGCCTTTACCTGAGTCTGGGTGATATATATGTATTGTTCAAAAATATGCAACATCATATGTTATAAGTTGATGTGATAAGCACCGTATGTGACAGAGGCGGTGATATTTTTATAGAATATAAGCATAAAAAATCAATCAATTGACTAACATATATGATGGAATAAATTATATTATAGGAGGTTCATTATGAACGCACCTGGATCCGGACTCTTAAAAGTTATCAGCATTCTTTACATCATTTTTGGCGCAATCTTCGCAGTGTTTATGCTCCTGTCGCTGGCGTTGGGGCCGGCAATCAGCAGCATTACTGAAGGCGTGTTGGGCGGCTTCGGGGCCATGCTTGGCGGCATACTGTTTCTCGTATTCCTCATTCCTGCGGCAGTCGATCTGGTTATCGGCATCATCGGCGTGAAAAAAGCTGGCGATCCATCTGCAGCCATGTTCTTTATCGTTGTCGGTATCGTGCTTGGCGTGCTGACACTGATCAGTCTGATCACGTCTTTCTCAATCGTGTCGCTGCTCGGTTTGGTTATGCCGGTACTCTTCATCGTCGGCGGTGTGCAGAATAAGAACGCGGCAGCGCCCAATGTACAGGCTTAATCACTTATAACGAAAAAAGCGGGGCAGCGCTGGCTGTCCTGTTTTTATTTATGTTGATACATTCTATTTCAGCAGGCTTTATTTTGTCCTGCATGTGTTTTTTCACTTGCGCTCTGTATGAGGAAATTCTATAATTGAGAAAAAGTGTCTCTGCCATAAAGAACAGGATAAGGATTATGTCGTTTAACAGAGTATCGGGAGGCGATGACATGAGCATTAGAGCGTTGCAGCAAATTATTGACGATGCGCAAAGTATTGTGTTTTTCGGCGGAGCAGGGGTATCCACCGAAAGCGGCATACCCGATTTTCGCAGCGTGGACGGCCTTTACAATCAACAGTACCGGTATCCGCCCGAAAAGATATTAAGCCACAGCTTTTTCGAAGCACATACCGCCGAATTCTATGATTTTTACCGTCAAAAGATGATCTGCGCGGACGCGCAGCCCAACGCGGCGCATTTAAAGCTCGCCGAGCTCGAAAGCAAGGGCAAGCTCAATGCGGTCATCACTCAGAATATTGACGGCCTTCATCAAAAAGCGGGCAGCAAGCGCGTGCTTGAACTACACGGCTCTGTGCACCGCAATTACTGCCGAAAGTGCGGAAAAGCGCACACGCTCCTTTATATCATGGCCAGCGAGGGTATCCCGCTCTGTGATTGCGGCGGCGTGATTAAGCCCGATGTGGTGCTTTATGAGGAGCCGCTCAATGATGGGGTGATGGAGAGTGCGATTCTCGCGATATCGAAAGCGGATGTGCTGATCGTCGGCGGCACGTCGCTGGCTGTTTATCCTGCGGCCGGGCTGCTCAACTATTTCGGCAGCGGTGAGCTCGTGCTGATCAACAAGTCTCCGACGCCGTATGACCGGCGTGCGAGCATGGTGCTTAATGCGAGCATTGGTGACACGCTTTCAAGAATCACGGTTTGATATTGAAAACGAAACAACATCTGTGATAAAATAACATATCAGGAGATAAAAACACAGCGCGGTACGGTAGTCCGTGCGCACGGAAGTGTCAGTAACCTGCCGCTGATTCACAGCGGTTGTCCCGTCTCTTTTATTTTGCGTATAGCGGAATGGAAGGGATTTTTTTATGGAAAGAACGTCGGTGACACTCAGTGTATTTCATGACGGGCAGTTCTTCACGGCGCTTTTCGAGCGCAGTGACGCGCTTGGATTCAGCGCGGCGCGCACGGTGTTTGCGGCCAAACCGTCGGATCACGAGATACTTAAGCTGATTCTTAAAGGCTACGGCGCACTGCGTTTCAGCCGCCCTTATGACGATGAAGGCCTAAAGCCGCTTGCGGCCAACCCGAAAAGGCGGCAGCGCGAGGCTGCCAAAGCTGCGAAGGTGCTGACGGTATCCACAAAGGCTCAGAAAGCTCTCCAAGCGCAGCATGAGCAGCAAAAGGCCGTTTCGGTATTGTTGAGCAGGGAGCGGCGGCAACGCGATGACGATGAAAAGTTTGAGAGAAAGCAGCTGAAAAGAAAGCAAAAGCATAGGGGAAGGTGATAATACTTCTTTCTGTCACCTGTTGGCGAAGGCTGTGAATTCACCTTTTGGGAGATCGCCGTCGGAAAAGGCCGCGAAATAAACCCGATAGCCACTTAGGGGACAAACGGTGTCAAGCCACCCTGCACTTTGTTTTGTATTGACATTGTGCTATAATAACGGCAATACAAGTTGTGGAGGATTACATGAGAAAGCTGACGCTTTTCTTTTTAACGGCAGCCGTATTGTTTTCGTTTGCCGCATGCGGCACACAGCCTGTGGCTGTCAGCGTCACACCAACGCAAACGCCCGCTGCTGTGGACGATGTCGAGCAGCCGGCCGGGCCGCCGATCGGCATCTCATTGGCGGGGCAAGGCGGTTTTTATGAGCAGCTGACGGCGGACTTCAGTGCGGCCTGCGCGTCATTCGGGTACGAGGTCAGTATTGTTTCGGCGGACAGCAGCGAACAGCAGCAGCGCGACATTGAATCGTTTTTAAGCGGCGGCGCGTCGGTTATTATCATCGATCCTGTGGATGTGGATGCGCTCGAGTCCGTGCTCGCGGAGTGTGAAACGGAAGGCGTGCCTGTGATTAACATCATGGATTCGATTAACGGGGTTGTGAGCACGCTGATTTGCCCCGATTATAGTGAGATCGGCAAGAGCGCCGGCGAACGCGCCGTAGCGCTCTACGGTGAAGCGGGAGGCACTTGCCTTGAGCTTAGAACCAATGTCGACAGCTTTATTATGCAGCTGATGTCCGACGGCTTTCTGAGCGCTGTCAAAGAGAGCGATAAGGTCACATTGGCTGCGGAAGATTATTGCGGCAATGACGAAGAGAAGGCTTACGAATCGGTGAAAAAAGAGCTGGGAGCGGGAAGCGTGAGCTTTATATTCGCGCAAAGCGCAGAGCTTGCACGCGGAGCGATTCGCGCCATAGAGGAGAGCGGTAAAACGGTGAGCCTTGTGGTGTTTGGCGGCGATCAGACGATCATGGAAGCGGTGTCATCCGGCACTGTTGATACGGCGCTGTTTTTAAGCACCGCTCAGATTGCGCAATTGGTGATTGCCGATGCCGATGGTTTTATTAAGAATCCGGCGTATATGCCCTCGCAGTATCGTAAGCTTGATGTGTATACGGCCACAGCGGACAATGCGGCGGAGGTTTACGCGGCGGGCAACCAGTATGCCAAGGCACCCGCGCAGCCATAAGCGCGGTCAATCAGTGATGAGCCGGTCTTTAAAGGCCGGTTTTTTGTATTTAGAGGGGCTCGCGGCTCCTCCTATCATGCTGAGCGTAGCGTTAGCTAAGCGAAGCATCCCATGGAAAAACGCTTTAAACATGGGATTTCAGTCCGCTGCGCCGTGGTTTGCTTACAATCCAATAGAATGACAAAATCAACTTTTTGAAGTCCTGAGCTTCTCCTCGAGGAGAAGCCTTAATATGTGCCTCGGTTAACTTAAATGCATTTCATAAAAATTCGCCACTCATTGCCGGAAATAAAACGATCCGCGCGAGTATCGAGTGATCATTTCATGCGCCGCCATCGTATATATAAGAGTAAAGCCAAAAGTTTGCACGCACGTATGAACCTTCAAAGGTGTGAATAGATATATATACGGGTGGTGATACGATGAAGATTAGAAAAAGATTCCTGGTGACGAATGCGGTTTTGGTGCTGATTATGGGCCTTGTTTATGTGATGTCCTTCGGCTTTGCGCGCCCTGTGCAGGGGTTTGCGCTCAAAGGCAGCACCGGGGGCAGCAATGTGGGCTTGCAGATTGCGGTGAATGCCGACAGTGATGTGGCAGCTTATATGGACGCCATGGAACGCATGGGCGTGGAAGGCACGTTCTTTTTCTGCGAGCAATGCATTAAAAACAACGAAGGCATTATCGACGAAGTGCTCGCGCGCGGTTACAGCGTCGGCTATTATGTCTGTGCCGCGCACGAAGGCTCCGAATCGGATATGTATATAGGAAACGGATATAGCGTGCCGGTGATGAGCTACGACAACGGCAACGGTATCCGCCATATCGGCCCGTCCATTGATTTTGAGAAATTAAAGCATCAAAAGGACTGGCAGCAGGTTTTGAGCGACAGCATATTCGGCGATATGTTTATCCGCATCGAAGCGGACAACGAAATGATGGATTTTGAAAAAGTTGTTCAAATTGTACGCGATAAAGGTTATACTATCTTAAAGGTGGAAGAAATGCTGTAGAAGGAGACAATACATGATAAAAACGCTGGACAATGGCCTCCGGGTGATTACGGAACCATTGCCGAACTATAATTCGGTGGCCGTTGGGATATGGGTAAAAACAGGATCGACGTGCGAAGAAGCCAAGGAGAACGGCATATCGCATTTTATCGAGCACATGATGTTTAAAGGAACGAAAAAACGCAGTGCGAAGCAGATCGCCGTGGATATGGACAAGATCGGCGGACAGCTTAACGCTTTTACCTCTAAGGAATGCACGTGCTACCATGCGCGCGTGGTGCCCGAAAAGCTCGACGTGGCGGTGGATGTGCTCTCCGACCTTTTCTGTGATCCGCAGATAGACGAGACGGAGCTGGAAAAGGAAAAAGGCGTGGTCATCGAAGAGATTGCGATGGTCAACGACAACGTGGAAGAGCTCGCGCACGAAAAGATATCCGAAATCTATTTTAAGGGCAGCTCGCTCTCGCAGCCGATACTCGGGCCCGAGGAAAACATCAAAGCCTTTACACGGGCCGACCTCGTGCGTTATATCGACAACCATTACTATCCGGCCAACGTGGTGGTGGCGGTGGCGGGCAAATACGATGAGGCGCAGCTTGAGGATGTGCT
>JAEZNC010000030.1 GCA_023441905.1 Bacillota bacterium
TAATCGCTCTGAAGCCCGAAAAACGTGCGGCGTATCGCGCAGCCCTTCACGCCGTAGCGCCCGTCTTTTTCAAAAAAGGAGTAATCGCCGCAGCAAAAAAGCGACGCGGCAGAAAACAGCTTGCACGCGGGCTTTTTGCAGCCGCGTATCCGCGCGGACATGCGCCCGTAATCCTGAGTCAGCAGCGTCACCATTTTATCGTTGTCGTTATAATCCACCGTCCGTATGACGACGGCCATCGTGTCGCGCCCGGCACCCATGCCTATTCACAGCCGGGCCCGCGCATCACGCGCGCGGTTTTTACGGCAGGGATGTTGTATCTCGTATTCATTTTACACTGTTCTTTCATGCGTTCCTCACAAGCAATCCTCCGTCACGCTGCGCGTGCCACCTTCTTTAATAAAGGAAGCTTCCTTTACAATGAGAAAAATGCTCCATGAGCTGTCAGCGAAAAGGATTGTCTATCATGCGACTCAGTCGGTCACCGCATTGCACCCCTGCCTCCCTCTTTGAGGGAGGTGGCAAATGGCGGATGGCATCCGACATTTGACGGAAGGAGTCAATAGGATACTTTCGTGCTGGTTGTCAATCAATTTTCCCTCAGTCCCCTGCTGGCGATAGCTCCCTCCCAGAGGGAGCTATGGGTACGCGAATATCGCCTCATTTGACTGGTAAAGCAATCTCAGCGAAAGGCTCCTTAAGAGCTGTCAGCGAAGCTGACTGAGGGTTGTCTATCATGCGACTCAGTCGGTCACCGCATTGCACCCCTGCCTCCCTCTTAGAGGGAGGTGGCAAATGGCGGATGGCATCCGACATTTGACGGAAGGAGTGACCCTGCGGTTTTACGATGCCTTATTCAGGTATTCGCGATGTCTACTCATACCCGAGCTCACGCATCACGCGCGTGCTGTCTCGCCAGCCTTCCTCCACCTTCACCCAAAGCTCCAAAAACACCTTCGAGTCAAAAAGCATCTCGAGATCCTTTCTCGCTTCGGTGCCGATGGTTTTAAGCATTTTGCCTCCGCGCCCGATGATGATGCCCTTGTGCGTCTCGCGCTCGCAGATAATCGTCGCGGACACATCCACAATGTCTTTATCCTCGCGGGGCTTGACGCTGTTCACAAACACGCCGATACCGTGCGGCACCTCTTCCTGCAGCAGACGCAGCGCCTTCTCGCGGATCATTTCGGCCGCGATAATGCGTTCGGGCTGATCTGTGTATTCGTCATCCGGGTAGTACTTGGGGCCCGGTACGAGAAACTGCTTTAAGCTCGCCAGCAGCTCATCCACGCCGTCTCCGTTCTTTGCCGATATCAAATGCGGCTCTGATTCCAGCCCGGCATCTTTGAGCTTTTGCGCTTCCTCGAGGCTTTTTTGTTTGCCCGCCGCGTCGGTCTTGTTCACCGCGGCCACCACAGGCAGGCCGCCTTTAAGCAGCTTATCCAGCAGCGCGAGGTCTTCGGGTTCAACGCCGCGCTGCGCATCGCACATAAAAAGAATCGCCTCCACGTCGCGCGCGGAATCGAACGCGGCTTTGACCATGTATTCCCCGAGCCGGTTGCGGGGTGAATGAACGCCCGGGGTATCGAGAAATACCATTTGATAATCCTGTCCCGTCACCACACCCGATATGCGGCTGCGCGTTGTCTGCGGTTTTTTAGAAACGATCGCGACTTTTGCGCCGACGATGCGGTTCATGATTGTCGATTTGCCCACGTTGGGCCGCCCGACGATGGCGATAAATGCCGATTTATGTTCCACTTTTACTCCTGTTCCATCTCTTTGCCCGAAAAAGCGTGCGGCAGCAGCTTCTCCAGCGTTGTCTTTTCATATTTTAAATCGTTGCTCGATGATAACACCTGCAAATCCGGCGAAAACTCATTGAGCGCCTGACGGCACACGCCGCAGGGGTATGTCAGGCTGTCTGAATCCGATGTCACCGCGAGGGCGGTAAAATCGCGTTCACCGTCCGTCACGGCTTTAAAAAGCGCCACCCGCTCCGCACAGCATGTCACGCTGTACGAGGCGTTCTCAACATTCGCCCCGGTATAAACCCTGCCGCTCTTGCCGGCGAGCGCCGCGCCCACTCTGAAACGCGAATACGGGGCGTAAGCGCCCTCCTTGGCCGTTTTGGCGGCTTCCAGCAGCTCTGTGTCCGTCATGGTCTCTCCATCCCCGCAGCAGCCAGAATATCACGCTGGCGGCCGCGCATGATCTCTTCATCCTGCGGCTCGATATGATCGTAGCCGAAAAGGTGCAGCATCGCGTGCACCGTTAAAAACGCGACTTCACGCTCCGCCGAATGGCCGTATTCATCGGCCTGCCGCAAGGCGCACGGCACGGATATGGCGATGTCCCCGAGGAATCCCGGCTCGTCGGACGGAAACGAGAGCACATCCGTCGGCTTGTCCACCTCACGAAACTCTCTGTTGAGCGTATGGATGTCTTCGTCCCCGGTCATCAGCAGCGACACCGCGCCCGACCGTTTCTCGCACTTCGCCGCCATGCGCGCCGCTTTAATCGCCGCACGCCGCAATTTTGCGTCGCTGTTGACGCCCTGCCAGATGATGTCTACCTTTAACATTGTCTACTCCTGATCCGGATATTTTACGCGCTCATGCAGCGCGCCGTCGTACATATGCAAAAACGCCTTTGCGATCGAATTGAGATCACGGCGGTTCAGCGGGCAGTCATCGAGCTGTCCGTCGTTGTATTTCCCGCGGATCAGCTTGTCGATCATGTCCTTCACCTGCTCCCGGTCGGGATCATCGAGCGTGCGCACAGCGGCTTCCACGATATCGGCGAGCATCACGATCGCACTCTCCTTTGTGGACGGCTTGCTGCCCGGATATTTAAACACAGCTTCGTCAATCTCCATACCGGCCTGCTCCGCCTTATGGCGGAAAAACGGCACGATACTGTCGCCATGGTGCTGAGCGATGATTTTCTGCACATCACGCGGCAGCTTATACCGGTGCGCAAGCTCCAGCCCGTACGGCACATGGTTCACAATCATCTTGGCGCTATCACGCGGGTCCATCACATCGTGCGGATTTTCACCCTTCTGGTTTTCTTTGAAATATCGCGGATTTTTAAGCTTGCCAACATCATGAAAATACGCGCCCACACGGCAAAGCAGCGCGTTCGCGCCAACTGAGTCTGCCCCGGCCTCCGCAAGGTTCGCCGCTAAAATGCTGTGATGGTAGGTGCCCGGCGCTTCAATTGTCAGCCGCTTGATGAGCGGATGATTCGGGTTCGAGAGCTCCAAAAGCTTGGCCGGTGTGGACACGCGAAAAGCCGCTTCCCAAATCGGCAGCGTTCCCACGCCGAGCACGCCCGCGAGCAAGCCGCTGCCCACCGCAAACGCGCAGTCGATAAACAGTTTGTCCCAAACGATGTTCACCGAGCCGATGATGCTGAGCAGCGCCGTCACCAGCATGCTGGCCGAGCCGCCCGCCAGGCCCGCGTATATCAGTGACGACCGGTGCCCCGGCCGGTACAGCATAAACACGCTGACCGAACCGCCCACAATGGTCGTCATCATGCTGCTCAGCATCGTGACACTCGCCACGCCCGCTTCCCACGATGTCATCATGCCCAGAACAAATGCAAAAAACACATTGAGCGCGAGCGCGCTTCTCTGGGAGACGAGCACGCACGCGAGCATCGTACCGAAAAACGCGGGGATAATCCGCGTATCGAGCCTTGATAACGCCAGACTTAGCAGCGCCACCACCAGAATAACGGCAGCGAGCACAAACAGCTTTCTTGTATCCGCCAGCAGCTCGCTTTCAAACTGATAAAGATATGTGGCATAAACAGCAAATACGAGGGCAAGCATTAAAAACAGCCCCGCATACAGCGCGTAATTGGTTTCTTCGCCCCCCACCAGAGAAAGTTCCTGCAGCACTGCATACTGCTCTTCCGTGACGACCTCACCGGAATAGACGATGGCACGGCCCTGCTTGTAGGTGACAGGCTCCACCTTAGCTTCCGCCTCTTCGCGTGCCTGTTCGGTCGCCGCATTGTCTACCAGCATATTGGCTTGAAAATAATTATCAACCGGGAAATAGGCGATATAGCCGCTCATATCGGGGTACAGTGTTTTGATCGCGTCTTCAACGTCCAATTTTTCGCTGCGCAGATTCTCTTGCCGCACGCCGTTTCCAAGAGACGCCGCCACGATACCTTCCACACCGTCAGCCATGGCTTGCAGCGCCTCCCCGTCCATTTTGGCAAGCGCAATAATCGCATCGTCCGGCATTGCCGGGTCGGAGAGTATGCTTCTGACATCCCGCCTTTGCTGCTCCGTCAATAACGACGCCCAATCCACGGCAGCGGGATCAAACAGCCCGAGATAATAATCGCGCGAGTAGCTGTAATTCGATTCTTTGACTTGGTTTGTGATATAGGCATCGCGCATGGCTTCCATAGCCGTTTTGGCCTTTACAAAATAGTCTTTAACGCCTTGCTGAACCTGCTCCGTCACGGCGGCATCCAGCGCGTACATGAGCGGCACCTCCGAACGCGCCTTCACAATGGCGGCATCGGTCGAAATCTGATCCGTCACATCCCGGGTAGCCGTAATTGTGTCAGGTGCCATATCTCCGGCCTTGATATCATACTGAACGGGTGTCATGGAAAACGCAATCAGCACGAACACAATGACGAACGTCACGAGCCCGATAAGCAGGGACGCGAGCAGCTGCTTCCTCGGCACCAGCCTTCTCTTGAGCGGATTGGCTGCCATTCATCTACCTCCGTACGTTTTTTTCATACCTCTCATAGGCTCTGATGATACTCTGCACGAGCTCGTGGCGCACCACGTCCTTGTGCGTCAGGTATTGCACGCTGATGTTCTCAATACCCTCGAGTATGCTGATGCATTGTTTGAGCCCGCTCTTTTTCTCCTTGGGCAGGTCAATCTGCGTGATATCGCCCGTCACCACCATGCGCGCGTTTTCCCCGAGGCGCGTTAAAAACATCTTCATTTGCTCCTCGGTACAGTTCTGTGCTTCGTCCAGTACGATAAACGCGTCTGAGAGCGTACGCCCGCGCATATACGCAAGCGGCGCCACCTCAATCATACCGCGTTCAGAATACCTTGCAAACACCTCAGCGCCGAGCAGTTCATACAGCGCATCGTTGAGCGGGCGCAGATACGGATCGACCTTCGTTTGAAGATCGCCCGGCAGGAACCCGAGGCTTTCGCCCGCTTCCACCGCGGGGCGCGTGAGAATGATGCGCTCTACCTCTTTGTTTTTCAGCGCCACCACGGCCATCGCCATGGCAAGGTATGTCTTGCCCGTGCCCGCAGGGCCGATAGCAAACACGATCGTGTTCTCCCTCATCGCCTTCACATAGCGCTTCTGGCCGATGGTGCGGCTTTTCACCTGCCGGCCCTTGCTCGTGATCGCGATCACGTCGGTCATGATCTCCTCGATCGCGTCGGCGTTGCCTTCCCTCGCCAATTCCACCGCATAGCGGATGCGCGACAGATCGATCTTTTCCTGCTTTTTGATCATGCCAAGCAGCTTGTCCACCACGGTCTTGGCAAGCTCCGCGTCTTCGCTGCGCCCGTATATCGCTACATGTGTGTTGCGCGCGATGATACTGGCGCCTGTCTCCTTTTCAATGGCCTTTAAGTTCTCATCAAATGCGCCGAAAAGCGTAATCAATTGCTCGATATTGTCAACCTCGATGCCGAGTTCTACGTTGCATGTGTCCAAATTACTCCTCCAGATAGACGACTTCTCCTATATCCTCATGTGTCTGAACGTAAACCGTCGCTGTCAGCACCCCATCCTGTTCTTCAAACACCGTTTCATGCCCCACAACCTCCGCGTTTTGCGGAATCAACCCCTGCGCGCTATAGAACGCGCTCTCTTCAAGCGATGCCCTGAGCACAGGCAAAGATTCAGGCTCTTTCCTGATGATGACCTCCCTGTGTTCAAGCCTTATAATCTTAACCGGCAAAAACAGCCCAACCACGTTGTACGCATCCACGACGCGCGTGTCGTATTCGTCAAACGAGCAGGGCGCATCCACGGCTGAAGTGTCCGCACCGATGGCTATCACGCGCTGCGTCTGCGTCTGCCCCGTCGGCACCCGCGTTTCCTTCATCACCGGCGCACTCGCCTTCGCCTGATACCATACGCTGCCGATTACGTCTCCGCGCGCCGCCACCATCAAGCGCGTCAGCCCTTCGTCCCAGATGAGGCCCGATATCAGCGTATCGCCCTTGCGTACCGTCTGCCCCTTGGCCACCGCTGCCCGCCCGTTCAAGGCCGTGATGCTTTCAATCAACGCGTCCTTGGCTGCCACAATGCTGCAGGGGCGCGAATTGTCAACCATTTCGGGCGCAGGGATGGCCGGCACCACTTCGATCTCGGCGACCACGCCTTTAAATTTAAGGTTCACCCACGCGAACTCATCGTGATCCACCATGAGCCGCGTTTCGATCTGCTTGATATCAAAACCGCCCTTGTACGCCCCAACAAAAACACCGAGCGACTTAAGCTCCTCCGTCAGCTTGAGTGCCTCACGTGTTTCTATACCCGTTACGCGCACATCCCATACAAAAAGCGACGCAGCCAACACAAGAGCACCCAAAACCGCGAGCCCGATGAGCAGCGCTCTGCGTGCAAAAAACCGTTTCAAGCCAAAAGGTGCTCCGGCCTTTTTTTCTATGCAGACGCTGTATTTATCCGGTACCAGTTTTTTCAGCTTACGGTATCCGTGTGCGCTCAGCACCGCGCGCAGCACCGTATACGACACACGCTGGGCATCGTAAACCGTGATACCGGCCTGCGCCGCGACGTTTAAGAACCTCTCCAGCGAGAGGCCTTCCACGCGTATCATAACATATCCGGCAATTAATTTCCATATTCTCAAGGCGTGCTGCCCACCTCTTATCTTAAATTTTCGTACTGAACGGAACGGATATCCCCGCCGATGGCCGCGTTGTCCCTGCCGAAGCGTTCCAGATGCAAATCGGTGCCGGTTATGACGATCAGAAATGAGCCGCCGTTGATGCCCACGCGTTTATGCGTGTATTCCGCCACGCCCTTATGGTTTTCGATATACACATTTGTGTTGTCGATGACCGTCAGGCGCAAACAGCCCACCGCCTCGGGCGCGAGCTCAAACTTTTGCACAATGCTTTTTTTAATTTCACTCAATCGGCTCAAATGCGTTGTCTCCGGCAAATCGATTAGACTTCGTTTCTTTAAAATCCCCGATTATAATTATGCAAACGGCAATTAAAAAAGAAGACATCTGAAAATGCCTTCTCATAGTCAAAATTCCTCTTAACTTGGCCCCCTCCGACAACTGCCCTTTGGGCGGATTGGGGGCTGTTGCAATAGGTGGCCGGGGAAATAAAATCGGTCATTCGAAATCATTACGTTTTAAAGCATTTCAATAAACAGAAACGACGGCAGCAGTTATTCTTTCCATAACCGCGACAAAAGACATTTGACGCGGCGGAC
>JAEZNC010000033.1 GCA_023441905.1 Bacillota bacterium
CGTGAAAACAGCCGGCTGCATACAAAGATGCCTGTCGAGCAGATCACAAACCTGTCGATATCGCAGTCTTTCACGCGGTCTGTGAATACCAATATTGCGGTGCTGATCAGCGTGAGCCTTGTGTATATTCTCGCGTTTGCGTCCAACCTCGATGCGGTGCAGAGCTTCGCGCTGCCCATGGCCATCGGTGCCATCAGCGGCTGCTATTCAACGATATGCATTGCGGGCCCGCTTTGGGTGATGTGGAAGAAACGTCACGCCTGAGGCGGCAGGAGATAGCGCTCGGCCATCTCTGATTATAAAGTCAAAAGCGGCAGAAGCAGTTGTTCTTTGCTTCTGCCGCTTTTCTTGTCTAAAGAATACCCCGGTAGTGCCAGGGGTTCCAAAAGGCTTTAGCTATGAGTAAAATGTTTTTCACGATAGAATATACTTAATCTAAGATATAAATATTGATTTATGAAAGCCTTCTCCTTGAGTAAACGCTGATTAATTCGGAACGCTGTCTTGATGGCTGCTTCCGTGCTCTGCGGTGTCGCTGAAATCTCAAAATAGCGCTGCTATTCCCTCGATTTCGCTCCTTGCATAGCGCGAAATCCGCTCATCCATCCATCACTCCTTATTTAATCATTGTTTACTTGAGGAGAAGGTGGTGCGAAGCACCGGATGAGGTGTCAAAAAAGGCTGAGAAATCGAACACCTCATCAGTCGCCAGATTGCGCACCATACTATATTGGCTCACCTTAGCCAGTCATCGCCTGTTTGCGGCTGATGAGCTTTTGGCGATATGCTGATAATCCGGCGTGAACGTAGGCCATTACCCCATCGGCACACCCGGCTTGCATTGACGGGACGGACATGTTATCATGACGGCAAAAAACACGATAAAACCATTGATTGTGCAAACGAAAGAAGGATATACATATGGCATTTGTGCCGGACAGAGAGACGGCGTTAACGGTGCTGCACAAGCATGTGAAGCAGGAGAGTCTGCTGCGCCACGCGCTGACGGTGGAAGCCGTCATGCGGCATTTTGCAGAGGTATATAACGAAACGGATTCCGAAAAGTGGGCAGTGATTGGGCTCCTGCACGATATCGATTTTGAGAAATACCCCGAGCAGCACTGCCAAAAGGTGCGCGAACTTCTCGAGCCGGAGGGTTATCCGGAGGACTATATGCGCGCCATCGAGAGCCACGGTTACAAGCTGGTGAGCGACGTGGAGCCAAAGCATGTGATGGAGAAAGCGCTTTACGCAACGGACGAACTGACGGGACTGATCGCGGCGACCGCGCTGATGCGCCCAAGCAAAAGCATACTTGATCTGGAGGTCAGCTCCGTCAAAAAGAAATGGAAGCAAAAGGGCTTCGCGGCGAATGTGGACCGCGATGTGATTCTGGACGGTGCGCGGATGCTTGGCATGGAACTCGATGAGCTTATTGCGCACACCATCGCAGGCATGCGCAAGGTGGCTGAGGAGATCGGGCTCAAGGGTGAAGCCGGGACCGAGCTTGAATGATGATCTATCTTGATTATGCGGCACACACCCCGCCCGACGCGGAAGTGACCGAGGCGTTCGTGCAGGCGTCGCGGCAATTTACCGCAAACGCGAATGCACCGTACCCGCCGGGGCAGGCGGCCAAATCGCGGCTCAGTGAGGCCGTGCGGCATATTGCGGCGCTGTTGAACGTGCCGCCCGAAGCGGTGATATTCACCTCCGGCGCCTCGGAATCCAACAACCTTGCCATTAAGGGTGTTGCCGAAAAATATAAAAAATACGGCAAGCATATCATTTCCACCCCGCTCGAGCATTCCTCGTTGAATGGGCCGCTCGCGTATTTGGTGCAGCAGGGGTTTGAGATTGAATACTGTGAGCTTAATTCCAACGGGACGGTGGATACCGCTCATTTGACATCATTGCTGCGAGACGACACGATACTCGTCTCCATATGCTGGGCAGACAGCGAGCTCGGCATCGTTCAGCCGATTCATGATATCGCGGCGATGCTGGCCGTTCGCCCGCACTGTGTTTTTCATACAGACGCGACGCAGGCGGTGGGCAAGATTCCGATCAATTTTGACGGTATCGGTCTCGCGTCGTTTGCGCCTCACAAGTTTTTTGGGCTGGGCGGCAGCGGTGTGCTGATCCGCAGCGGCCATGTGATGCTCGAACCGCAGATACACGGCGGCATCAGCACCACACCGTTTCGCAGCGGCACGCCTGCGCTGGAGCTGGCCGTCGCGGCGGAAAAGGCGCTCGCGATTTCGGCGGCGGAACAGCCAACGCGGTATACGATCGTCGAAGCGTTGAACGCACAGCTCCGACGCGCGCTTGGCGGCATGTCCGGCGTGCGCATCAACAGCACAAGAGCTAGCGTGCCGCACATATTGAATATAAGCGTGCCGGGCGTCAGGACGGATGCGATACAGTCGCTTTTGGCCGAGCAGGGCATTTATGTCGCGACGCGGTCGGCCTGCTGCGCACCGGGCACCGTCTCACGTCCCGTGTATGCGCTGACGCATGACAAAAAAGCGGCGCTGTCCACGCTGCGCGTCAGCCTCAGCCATTTGACCGGTGAAGAGGATATCGATGCGTTTGCGCAGCACCTAAAAACAAGCATAGAGAAAGTCAGAGGGAATTCATGAGCGACTGCGGTCAGGTGGAAAGAAGTATCATCAAAAAATACAGACGCGATATCTGGAAGAAATTTATATCGGCGGTCGACGCGTACGGGCTGATTCAGGAGGGCGACAAAATTGCCGTCTGCATGTCGGGCGGGAAGGACAGCATGCTGATGGCCAAGTGCATGCAGCAGCTTCACCGCTACAGCAAGTATCCGTTTGAGGTCGTCTACCTCGTGATGGACCCGGGCTATAACGACATGAACAGGCGGGTGATAGAGGAGAATGCGGAATTCTTAAACCTGTCGATTCAGGTGTTCCCCACACCGATATTCGACTATGTCGCCAAACTCGATAAATACCCGTGCTATATCTGCGCCCGCATGCGGCGCGGCTATCTTTACAAGCAGGCGAAGGAGCTCGGCTGCAACAAGATTGCGGTCGGACACCATTTTGACGATGTGATCGAGACGGTGCTGATGAGCCTGTTTTACAACGGCGAGTTCAAAACGATGATGCCCAAGCTCAAGAGCCGGAACTGGGAGGGTATGGAGCTAATCCGCCCGATGTACCGCGTGAAGGAGCGGGATATCATCGCGTGGAAGAATCATAACGACCTTAAGTTTATACAGTGCGCCTGCCGTCTGACAGAAAACTGCGTGCTCGACGACGGTGGCATGGGCTCCAAGCGGCAAGAGACCAAGCAGCTGATTAAAAAGCTGCGCCAGACGAACCCGAGCATCGACAATAACATATTTAACAGCATACACGACATCAATCTGGATACCGTGATCGGCTTCCATTTCAAAGGCAAGAAAACGGATTTTGCGGCGCAGTACGCGCAGGAAACGGTGTATGAGGGTGCGGAAGACGACGCTGAATTTTAATCATCATGAATCAATCAGCGCTTGTATCAGGCGCTGTTTTTTGTTTCTCTTCCGTAGGGCGTTTATCGCAAAAATGGGTTCGCCGGGGCGCCGCGCTGTCATTCAACCCGGTACGTGAGGATCACGGAGCGCCGCCGTTCGACTGTATCGAAACCTTCAGCATCGTGCAATCCTTTTGCACAGTAATATCCGCGTAAATCCAGTCACTCGCCTCACTCAGCTCGTAGCGATAATCCGTGCCGTTTGCTGATAGCAGCAGCCCGGCTTTAGATGCACAGCTGACCTGTAGGTAAATACGCAGCGTCTGCCGCTTGTGCTAAGACAGGGTGTGTTGTTTTGTGGCCTTTCGTTAAATGCCGTACAAAAATAGCCATTTGCTATGTCCGCAACTTTGGAGCATTTGGAGGGAAAGTATGGGTGGTGGCTTAATCGTTTCAAATTTATTGTAATTTATACATTATTCTCTCACATATTTCTCACAAATTCTCTTTATTTTTAAGGGTACAAGGCATTAATTTGGAAATGTGGAGGAATAAAATGAAACGTTTTTTATCGCTACTCCTTATTGTTTTGATGACATTATCATTGTTGGCCGGCTGCAGTGGGACTGCCGACAATAACGCTGCCGCATCCGCAAGCCAGACTGAAAATCCGTCGCCGAGCGCTGAGCCATCAAGCTCTTCGGTCCCGTCGGATTCACCTGAAACAAGCCCGAGCAGTGACGGTACAGAAGCATCGGGCATGCTCGAACATCAAACCGATTCGCAGGATGCGCCTATTGTGTATATGACCACCGATATCAGCCCGGAGGGATTGATGGCCGTTTATGAAGCTTTGGGCCGTACCCCAACCGGCAAAGTGGCGGTTAAGCTGCATACCGGTGAGGGGGTAAACAGTTATAATCTTGAGCCCGATTTTATTAAAGACTTTGTCCAATCGGTAGATGGCACAATTGTTGAGTGTAACACGGCATACGGCGGGGCCCGTGCCAACACAGCGCTGCATATGCAGGTAGCGGAAGACCGCGGGTATACGGCTATCGCCACAGTGGATATTATGGATGCCGACGGGGGCACCGAAATTCCTGTGAACGGCGGTACCCATCTGACTACAAATCAGGTTGGCTCTCATTTTATGAATTACGACTTTTTTGTAGTGCTGTCTCATTTTAAAGGCCATGCGATGGGTGGATTCGGCGGCGCGTTAAAAAACATGTCCATCGGTATCGCTTCGTCGGAAGGAAAGTCGTTAATCCACAGTGCCGGAAAAGCCAAGTCAGGCATAAGCCCGGGTACGCCTGCCGATAGTTTTACCGAAAGCATGGCAGAGGCGGCGAAATCCGTGTATGACTACATGGACAACGGAAACAACATGCTCTTTATCAACGTGATGAACAACATCTCGGTAGACTGCGATTGTAACGGTTCCCCCGCGAAACCGGATATGCTTGACATTGGCATACTGGCCTCCCTTGATCCGGTAGCTTTGGATCAAGCCTGCGTGGATTTGATTTATGCCGCTCCGGACAGCAAATCCGTTATACGACGCATTGAAGTAAGAAACGGGACGCATATACTCGAACATGCGCAAAAAATAGGGTTTGGCAGCCGTGAATACCGCCTGGTGAGCATTGATGATTGAGGTCCTCAAGCGGGAGGGGATATATCTTTGGTATTACTTTTCCGTTCAATTTGAACAGATCTATCCGTATTGGGTAATAGGCATTGTTCTGGGATCGCTCATTTCAGTATTCGGAAAGCAAAGAATACATCACCTGTTTGCCAAATTGCAAAACAAAAAGTTTGGGGTATTGGGGGCGATCCCGGCAAGCATGCTCGGGATCGCCTCGCCGCTTTGCATGTATGGAACCATTCCTATCGCCGCCTCGTTTTCTGAAAAAGGAATGAGAGACGATTGGCTGGCTGCATTTATGATGAGCTCGATATTGCTCAATCCCCAGCTGATTATTTACAGCGCGGCACTTGGAACAGTGGCTCTCGTGATTCGTGTGGCATTAAGCCTGCTGTGCGGAATAACAGCCGGCCTGTGTGTTCGGGTTTTTTATGCCAGCAAAGGCAAGAGCTTTTTTAATTTTTCGGGTGTCGGCAAGCTGGCCACCCATGATACCGACCCGAATCTGCTGATACGCTTGCTTAAGAACATATGGCGGAACGTCAAAACAACCGGGCCTTATTTTCTTTTGGGCATTGTGCTTTCCGCTGTCTTTCAGCGGTATGTTTCTTCTGAAGCGTTTGCAGACCTATTCGGGGACGAGCGGGGTTTCGGTGTGCTGATGGCGGCAACGATAGGGGTCCCGTTGTATATGTGCGGCGGCGGGACAATTCCGTTGCTGCAGGAATGGCTGTGGAGCGGTATGAGTATGGGATCGGCCGCTGCTTTTATGATTACTGGCCCTGCCACCAAAATAACAAATCTCGGTGCTGTGAAGATTGTGCTTGGGGTCAAGCGGTTTGTGCTTTATATTCTGTTCAGTGTTGCCTTTGCTTTTTTATCCGGCCTATTGGTTGACTTGATTGTGTGACGGGCTGGATTGGGCGTTCCGGAAGATGTATACTGTATGAGGAAAAGGAGGCGATATATGGTGAGATTGCTGATTGTTGATGACGATATCCATCTTCGCAAACTCGTACTGACATACGGAGAGCTGGAAGGCTTTCAGTGCGAGGAAGCGGAAAATGGTCAGAAAGCCATCGACATAATCAATGAGCTGCATTTTGATATCGTGGTGCTGGATGTGATGATGCCGGGGCTCGACGGTTTTGAGACGCTTGCGGAAATACGCAAGCAAAGCCAGGTTCCGGTGATTATGCTGACCTCCCGCAACGAGGAATACGACAAGCTGCTGGGCTTTAACTTGGGGGCAGACGATTATGTGCCAAAACCGTTCAGTCCAAAGGAGCTGATGGCCCGTATTCGCGCCGTGCTCAAACGCAGCGGTAAACCGAGCGACACACTCATATTCGGAGAGCTTTGTATTTCTCCCGGATCGAGAAGAGCTTCCGCGGGTGATAAAGTGTTCAGTCTGCCGCCCAAAGAGTTTGATTTGTTATTGTATCTTGCGCAAAATGAAAGGCTTGTGCTCAGCCGGGAACAGCTGTTGAACAGGGTTTGGGGATACGGCTATTACGGTGATGCCCGCACGGTGGATACGCATATCAAATCACTGCGGGAACATCTGGGTGAATATCGGAAAACCATTCAAACCGTATGGGGAATTGGATATAAATTTGAATATGAAGAAACAGTGTAAAAAAACGCCCTTTCGCACCAAGATCGTTGTCCGCTTATGGCTCATTATGATGCTGCCGGTGGTTTTGGGCATCGCGTTCATGCTGGTGGCTCAAATTTTTCTGTTCGAGCAGAATTATGTGAATGCCTCAGTTGCCGACATGCAGGCGCAGCTGGAACCGGTCATTGAACGTTTAAAAACCAAAGACCTATCCGGCAATGAACATCTGATTCTTTCGCTGAGCAAAATGACCAACGGAAAGATGATGGTGATAAACAGCGACGGGAAGCTTGTGGCTCTTTACAGCGCAGGGCACCAGCTCGATTCGCAGTCATACGGATCGACATCCCTGTACGTACAGCGCAGTTTGAAAAACAGTAAAGAATTTAAAGGGCTGGCTCAAGGGAAAAAATATACGAAAATCATACGTATTGGCACCGATCCGATTACACTGGAAATCGGAATACCGGCACAGTTTAATAACCGGCAGGCTTCGGTCATTCTGTATCAGAGATTAGACCAGCTGCAGACTGTGCTTCATATGAACCGAAATCAGCTTGTCATTCTCACCGTCAGCCTTACCCTTATCGCATCCGTTGCGGCGGCCTTGTTATCCAGACACTTTGTGAAGCCGATTCGTGTTATCAAAAGAACCGTGGACAGTCTTGCCCAAGGCGAGCTGACGGCAAAACCCGGGCTGACTTTGAAGGATGAGCTTGGTCAGCTATCGGGTTCGGTGGAGGCGCTGGGGGTGGCACTGCAGCGCGTGGATGTTCTGCGCAAAGAGGTTATCGCCAATGTGTCCCATGAACTGCGCTCGCCTCTGGCTCTTATCGCAGGCTATGCCGAAATGGTTCGGGATATCAACTGGAAAGATGATGAGAAGCGTTATGAAAATCTCACGCTGATCATTCAGGAGGCCGGGCGCATGAGTGAGATGGTCAGTGATATTATGGATTATTCTCAGCTTCAGGCCGGATACATCCAGCTGAAAAAAGATTGGTATAATCTTTGTGAAATCATAGAATCAGAAGTTGCCCTCTGCGAGAAAAACGCTGCGCAATATGGAATAACGATGGCGTTTAAAAGGCCGCGCAGCGATATCCCCGTTTATGCAGATGGGATGAAAATCTGTCAGGTGATGCGCAATTTATTGAATAATGCGGTCAATCACACAGCCGACGGAGAAAAAATAACAGTGGAAGTGGAAGAAAAAGACGATAAAATTCGGGTGTCCGTTATCAATCCCGGCGAGCCTATCCCCAAGGAAGACTATGATATTATTTGGGAGAGATATCAGCGCAGCCAGCATCATGGCGGGCGTCAGCAGGGAACCGGTATCGGCCTGTCCATCGTCAGTACATTTTTAAAAGCCCACGGTATGCGTTATGGCGTTAAATGCAACAACGGTTTAACCGTCTTTTGGTTTGAATATACGGGCAGCGACAATAAGAACTGTTGACGGCCGCTTATAAATGCCCGCTATCTCATTTGCTCAAAAAACGCGTCGGCGTTATTTTCATACGTCTTGTTTAAGCTCCTCCTTCATAACATCAAACAAAAAGATTAGGGCTAAGCCCTATCTTTTTGTTTAGAGCGGGAAGTAAATGGCTCATAGTCCTTTCGGTCGCTATCCCGCCAGGTTCACCTGCCTTCATCCGCCATCCGGCGGCAGGCCTGCGCTCAGTTTCTTCGCCGATTCACAGGATAATGATAAAAAGCCTACTGAAGCAATGAATCAGAAGGCTTTAAGATGCTTTTTTACTATGCATTTAACACCTATTCGAGAGCAGATCATAATCTTAACCGCTAATCAATATAGTTAAACAGTATATCTATGTGAGGGAAGCTTATGGATCAAAGAGATAGAAATTATATTGATTCGATAATCAATGAGATTTACCATACGATTCATCTTTTGTATTGTTCGATTAACATTGAGACAAAGAATACACTGCTGAAACGACTGGAAGAACAGCTTAGTCGATTGTCACAGCATCTTTCTATGGCGCTGCAGGGAAGTGAACGAGATGCGCCCGCAATAGCTGCTCAAGGCGATCCTAAGCTTTTTAACAGAAGCGAGCTATTAAAATACGACGGAAAGAACGGTAACCCCGCTTATATTGCCGTTAACGGAGTCGTCTATGATGTCACAAACAACGCAGCGTGGGCTGCCGCCTCTCACTTCGGGCTGAGCGCCGGGAGGGATGTGACAGGCGCACATGCCTCCTGCCATGCGAATCAGGACGTGTTGAGTCGATTAAAGGTGGTTGGGAGGATTGATGATGGAGCTGCCCAGCTGTAATCACTGCACCTCCGCATTCGCATCTGGGCTCGTGACCGGCGTCAGAGAAAGGATAAACAGCGGACAGCTGCCAAAACGCAAGTTTGTTTGGCTTGAACTGACCGGATGTTCCGGAAATATCATATCTTTGCTCGACGGAAATAACCCGGATTTCAAATACCTCGCATCCCAAATGGTTCAGTTCGTCTTTGATAACAGTCTGATCGTCAAGCAGGGGCAAAAGGCGATGGAACAGCTTTTCAGCGTTATTGGCTCTGACTTTATTCTTGCCGTTGAAGGAGCTGTTGCCACCAAAGACAACGGGATTTATAACATCATCGGAAAATATCAAGGGCAGCCGGTAACGGCGCAGGATGCAATAAAAAGGCTTGGCGAAGCGGCCTCGCACGTCATCGCCGTGGGGGCGTGCGCTTCCGACGGCGGCGTATCGGCTGCCAGACCCAATCCGGCCGAATGCGTCAGCGTACAGTCAGTTCTGCAGCGAAAGGTAATCAAACTGCCCGGATGTCCGTGCAATCCCGATTGGTTTCTGGGTACGCTCGCCCATATTTTGCTCTTCGGCGAACCGGAGCTGGATGCCACAGGTCGCCCAACTCTGTTTTATGGCATCACCATCCACGACAGGTGTCCACGGCGTTCATATTTTGATAAAGGCATTTTCGCTGAAAAGCTCGGAGAGGCGACATGCATGTTCAAGCTCGGCTGCCGCGGGCCGGTCACGCGGACAGATTGCCCCATCAGAAGATGGAACGAACGCGTCAACTGGCCAATCGGAGACAATACGCCGTGCATCGGCTGCGCTCAGTTTGGATTCCCCGATCGGATGGAGCCGTTCGTCAGTTATGCCACGACAAGGGGAGAGGGGACTCCATGAAAAAGGTTGTAATAAATCCGGTTACGCGCATCAGCGGTTTTCTGGAGATCGAAACATATTTAGAAAATAAGATTGTGGCGGACGCCAGAACGGAAGGGCTGCTATTCCGCGGCTTTGAAATGATGCTGAAAGGCAGGCCGCCCATGGATGCGGTCTATTTCACGGAGCGGATATGCGGCATATGTTCGACGGCGCATTCGGTGGCGTCCTCCCTTGCGTTGGAACAGGCTTTCGGGATTATTCCTTCCGAGCAGGGACGTTACCTGCGGGATATTATACATGGCTGCGAGTTTCTGCAAAACCATATCCGGCACTTCTACCAATACACCGTTCCTGACTTTATCCGTCTTCCCGATTATTCGCCGCTTTTTGAGCCGAACGGCAGAGACTTTAGGCTCCCCAAAGAAAAAAACGACTCGGTGGCGCAGCACTACTTTGATTCACTTGCGCTCAGCCGGAACGCGCATAAGATGCTTGCTATACTGGGCGGAAAGGTGCCTCACAATCATGGCGTTTTTATCGGTGGGGTCACAGCGCAGGCGACGGTCGATAAAATTATAGCCATCAAATCCATACTGCATGATATCATCGGATTCATTGACGCCTGTATGATTCCGGATGCGTACCTGATCGCGCAGTATTACAGCGATTACTATCAAATCGGTGGCGGCTACGGAAATCTGCTTTCCTTCGGTTGCTTCAATGGCTATAAGCAGCTGGGCACATTGTATGTCGAGCCTCTTGTGTATATTGATGGAAAGATAAGCCCCTTTCATCCCGAAGGGATAACGGAGAACACGCAATACTCATATTATTCGGATACGCCCGGGACTTATCACCCCTTTGATACTGTGCCGCCCGATGAACCTGAAAAGAAAACGGCATATTCTTGGGTCAAAGCGCCCAGATACTATGGCTATCCCTGCGAAGTGGGGCCGCTGGCTCGGCTATGGCTGACGGGTGAATA
>JAEZNC010000045.1 GCA_023441905.1 Bacillota bacterium
ATTGGAAAATCCGCCGGGGTACTGCGCCAGAAACCGCCGCTGTGCGTCTTTAAGCTTGTCTATATTCATCGTTTGATTCTCCTACTGCCATCATATCCGCCATTATTCTAACATTTTGATCATCGCAGGTAAACACTGATCAATCAGCCCAGCCTCATAACAACCGTATCAATACCGGCGGGATTTTTGCCGCCGTCTTTGTCATCCTGAAAGCCAAAGTGCAGATACAGTTTTCTGGCCGGCTTCCCTGATTCAACATGCGGTGCGAAAGTCTGCACGATGATCGGCTGAGTTTGGTCCAGCTGCCCTAAGGCCGCTTCCACAAGCTGACAGCCATAACCCTGCCCGCGGTATTTGTGCTTCACGGCCAACCATGCAATCTCGTTATTTCTATTGTCCAGCGCCACGATGCCGGCCACGTCATTGTCGGCGTTCACCAGACAGAGGGCGGATGAATCGGCCATGCATACGCTGATCGCATCCGCGAATTCGGCAGTACCGGCCATTTCGCCGAACAGCGGCTCCACCTCTTTGGCCAGTTCCAGCCAAGCTCCAATATCCTGAGGCGTCACGTTTCGAATCATGATACATCTTCCTTTCATTCCTGATTACGGAAAACATATTATAATTGAGGGCTGATTCGGTGTCAAACGATATTTTGCTGTTTTTTGCAATGCATGGACTAGAGACGGTATAGATGGAAAATGTCAAACCCTTTAAACTTCCAGCGTCCTGCACTCACTCAAAATCATCATTCGCTGTCATACGATAATAGACGAGATGCAGCGCAGCAGTTATTCGTTCCGCGGCTGCGGTGACAGAGCATGGCGAAATGGCTGGGTAGCAGATGAGAATCTGTTTCCACAGATAATGGTCCGCTATACCGTCGCCGCTTTGCTTTTCACGACAGAGTGGATTGAATGAACGAATTATTGCTTTCCGCAGCTCGTCTTAATGACCACTCAGCAGTCTGGAGGATTGTTCCTTGTAATCAATAGTGTCCGCTTTTTTACCCATAGGCGGTTCTATAATGAATACGAATGAATGTTCTCGAATATCGCTTTACAAGAACATATGTTCTTGTGTAAAATAGCGGTAAGGAGTGTGACGGCTATTGGACCTCTTTAAAAAACTCGAAATATTGACCGACGCGGCAAAATATGATGTGGCCTGCACATCGAGCGGCGTCAACCGCAAGGCATCGCCGGGCGGCATTGGGAACGCGGCGGCCTGCGGCATCTGCCACAGCTTCTCGGGCGATGGCCGCTGCATATCGCTGCTGAAAGTGCTGATGAGCAACGCCTGTGTGTACGATTGTGCATACTGCGTGAACCGGCGTTCGAATGACACACCGCGGGCGACGTTTGAGCCGAACGAGCTGGCCGACCTGACGATCGCGTTTTACCGCCGTAACTACATCGAAGGGCTTTTTTTAAGCTCCGGCGTGGTGAAGAGCCCCGATCACACCACCGAACGCATGATTCAAACGCTGCGCCTGCTGCGCGACGGATATCGTTTCAGCGGGTATATCCATGTGAAGGCGATCCCCGGCACCGACAAAGCGCTGATTGAGCAGCTGGGGCTGCTGGCCGACCGCATGAGTGTCAACATCGAGCTGCCGTCTCAGGCCAGCCTGCAGCTGCTTGCGCCCGACAAAACCAAGCAGGCGATATTAAAGCCCATGGGCTTCATCCGCGAGCGCATTGATGAGAGCAAGGGTGAACGGGCGCTTGTGAGAAGCACGTCGCGTTTTGTGCCCGCAGGCCAGAGCACACAGATGATCGTCGGCGCGACGGGAGAGAATGATTTAAAAATACTGAATCTGACGGAAGGCCTGTACCGGAATTATAAACTCAAGCGCGTGTTCTTCTCAGCATACATCCCCGCCGTGGAAAACTCACTGCTGCCCTCAATCGATACGAAACCGCCGCTGCTGCGCGAGCACAGGCTCTACCAGGCGGATTGGCTGCTGCGCTTTTACGGCTTTTCCGCCTCGGAGCTGCTCGACGAGCAGTATCCCCATTTCAATCCGTATGTTGACCCCAAGTGCAATTGGGCACTGCTCCACCCCGATATATTTCCCGTCGAAGTAAACCGTGCGCCGTACCAAACACTGTTGCGTGTGCCGGGCATCGGGGTGCGCAGCGCTCAGCGTATTGTCGCGGCGCGCCGAACGGGCAGCCTCGATTTTGCGGGGTTAAAAAAGCTGGGTGTGGTTCTAAAACGCGCGCAGTATTTCATTACGTGTTCGGGCAAACGCCCGCAGTATCTTGACACGGCACAGGACACGCTGCTGCTTTCGCTGCTTTCTGAACAGGCGCGCGGACGCATGGAACAGGTGCAATTAGGCAATGAGACGTGCAGACCCCGGCAGCTGTCGATGTTTGAGCATCCCGTGTTCGCAAAGGAGGAGCTACAAAAATGCCTGAGCGGCGAGCTGTGACGCCAAACCGGACGGTGACGGTTTATTGCTACGACGGCAGCTTCAACGGGCTGCTGTGTTGCGTGTTTGAAAGCTATGAGAGCAATGAAATCCCTTCAGATGTGCTGCCGGAAGGAGCGGATCTGCCGTTGCTGCTGCCCGTGAAGGCCATTGCAACGGATGCCGTCAGGGCAAAGCGTGTACTCAAATCAATTCCCCAAAAGATGGGGTATCAGGCGCTGGATTTAGTCCGCCGCGCTTTTTTAACCTGTCACCCGCAAAAAGAGCTGCTCATTTTGCAGTTCCTGCGCCTCGGATATCGGTATGGAGCATCTGTGATCAACAGGCTCACCGATGAAACGGTGCATGCGCTGTTGACTGCCGTGCGCCACCTCAATCATGAGGCGCATCTCTTTCAGGGGTTTATCCGCTTCTCAGAGGTGAACGGCGCGCTCGTGGCGCAGATTGAGCCCAAAAACATTGTTCTGCCGCTGATTGCAGCTCATTTTTGCGAACGGTATCCGGGAGAAAAGTTTTTGATATACGACAAAACACACGGCATGGCGCTGATCTATCAGGATCATGAGGCGAGCATTTGCGACGTGGACATGTTTGAGCAGATAGAATGCGGGGAAGAAGAAAAGAAATTTCGCGCGCTCTGGCGGCTGTTTTACGACACCATTGAGATAAAGGAGCGGCGCAATCCGCGCTGCCGCATGAGCCATATGCCCAAGAGGTATTGGAGCTGCATGACGGAGTTTGCGCGGGATATGGAAGGCGGTGAAGTCAAGCCGTCTACGACGACTGCGTTAACGCGGGCACCAAACAAAACATGTGAGTAGAATCAGGCGGATATCCAAAATACGACAAAATAATTGTTATTTTGCACATATACGCTATAATGTTAATAATTATGTATACAAAGGGGCAATAAACCAATGGGTACATTTTTATTGATAGTGTGGTATGCTTTTACAATCATTCAAGAGTTTTTAGCTTATGGAACCGCATACAGACAAACAAAGGCAGGCGGTGATAATGGCATTGCATTATTCGGATGGCTGCTGGTGTATATGTTAGCCGCAGCGGTGCCGGGACTTGGCATTTACTTATGGCGAAAATCCAAAGAACTTGAATAAAAATCAACATGATAAAAGTACTAATCATAATTAGAATATTAACTGCCATATCCCTTGTTATTTATGCGTTGAAATTGGCCGGAGCCATTTCCAAAACTGATATCTGGATTGATACAGTCTATTTGTCTTTAATGTTTCTATTTGTTTTGTCTAATATATTTGATATTAAAAATAAACAATGATGCTGCGAATCAATAACTTCTTCATTTTCAAAAATTAACATTGAATGTTCCTTTTTGCTTGTCGCTGAATAGTAAGTAATGGTAATATATTTTATAGGAGTTATTAATGGTATGAGTTGCGGCAATCATGACATAGAAAGGGGCTGATGTGATATGAATAAAAAAATTAAAAGGTGGTTTACTGCTTAGTTACCAATACAGAAGCATATGCCACCTTTTCTTGATGTGAATCACAACAAAAGAAAGGTGGATAAAGATGAGCATTTCTTTAAAAGAAATCAATGCCGGCAATTGGTATGAGTGCACTTTGCTATCAGTGAATGAAGATCAGAAAGAGATATTTCCTGTCCCTGTTGTTTATTGGATGGCAAGTGCCAAATACGAGTATAATAACGAACTGGAGCTATTTGCTGTATACGATGACAATTTAATTGTGGGTATCGTTGCATACGGTATTGATCCCGATATTCAAACACCGTGGATCACGACGGTCATGATAGACCAGAAATATCAGCGGAAGGGATACGGCAGAGAAGCGGTCAAGCAGCTGACAAATTTAATTATGACAAGGCATCAATGCAAAAAAATAATTATTGGGCATAGGCCGGAGAATGATGTCGCAGCAAAGTTGTATGACTCTTTAGGCTTTCATGAAATTGACCGCAACGATGAAGAAATTGT
>JAEZNC010000114.1 GCA_023441905.1 Bacillota bacterium
CTCGTGCTGTAGATTTTTAGGAGGTAGCAATGGACGGTTTTGTGAGTGTCTTAGTGCTTGTCATCGAGATAATCCTTTGTTTGTTCTCTTTGTTCATGATCGCTGTGGTGCTGCTGCAGTCCGGTAAAAGTGCCGGTTTGTCGGGCGATATCGCTGGCGGTGCCGAAACTTTTCTCGGAAAGAGCAAGGCGAAGAGCTATGAAGGAAAGCTGAAGAAACTGACGAAGGTGGCAGCTGTAGGCATCATGGTGCTGGCTGTTGCGCTTGTGTTGATTCAGGTGTATGTTGTGCCGAATGGAACCGGTACCACGAACGCGACGCCCGCGGCAACGCCGACGGCTCAGGTTTCAGATGATGCGGCTGCATCGCCGAGCGCGGGGAATGTGGAGTCTGCGCCGACGGTATCACCGGCTGAGTAAACATTTGTTCTTGCAACGCCTTTCCGAAATCGACGGAAGGGCGTTTTTTAATGGATGCCGCTCAGAAAGATATGCTTTTTGGGTAAGCTAATAGGGAGTTTTAAATGAGGAGAGAGAGTTGGAATTAACGGAATTAATCATTGATGAATTAAATAAATCGGGCAGGAAGGTCGACTTCGACGAAATCGTCAAAAATTTATCGGCGACCCCGGCGGAGTGCCGGGATGCGGTGAATACGCTGGTGGCTCAAGGCAAGGTGATCCGCTCGCCCAAGGGAAAGCTTTTTTTGCCCGGACGGTTCGATTTTTATACAGGCCGCCTCGATGTCAAACGCTCAGGGTTTGGATTTTTGCTCAATGAGCAGGGTGATATCTTCGTAGCCGCTGATAATAAGGGCGGCGCAATGAACGGCGATCTCGTGGTGGTGCGGCTGCTTTCACAGGCTGAGACCGACAGACGGCGCGAGGGCGAAGTTGTTGAAATCATCGAGGAGAAAACAAAGCGGGTTGTCGGCACACTCGTCGGGCGGTATGTGTCACCCGACGATGACAGGCTCGATGAGGTGTTCATATCAAAAAACGACCTGAATGGCGCGGCGAGCGGTCAGAAGGTGGTTGTGGAAATAAAAAAGCGCGGCAGCGGGGAGCGCAGCGCCGAAGGACGTGTGACGGAGGTTCTCGGAACCGCGGGCGTCGCGGGTGTGGAACTCAAAAGCCTGATTCGTCAATACGACCTGCCCGAGGCGTTTCCGGCTGATGTGGAGGCCGAAGCGCAGCGATCATCCGAATTTATCATCGAAGCGACGGATCGCGAGGATCTGCGCGGGCTGAATATATTCACGATAGACGGTGCGGACGCAAAGGACCTTGATGACGCAGTGTCCATCAAAAAGCTCGGCAGCGGCTATGAGCTCGGCGTGCATATCGCGGATGTGGCCCAGTATGTGAAAGAGGGCAGCAAACTCGATAAAGAAGCGTTCAGGCGTGGCACGAGCGTATATCTGGCGGATACCGTGATTCCGATGCTCCCCAAGGCGCTGTCCAACGGCGCATGCTCGCTTTCGGAGGGTACCGATAAGTTAACGCTATCGTGCTTCATGAAGATCGACGGACAGGGCAGCGTGAACGAGGCGCGCGTGGCGCAGACGGTGATCCGTTCAAAGCACAGGCTCACATACAGCGATGTGAACAAGATATTTGACGGCGGCAACGACGCGCTGGAGCACGAATATGCGGATATTCTTGCCGATCTGCTTGAGATGAAGGAACTCGCCGCAAAGCTGCGTACCCGGCGTGAGGAGAAAGGCAGCATCGATTTTGAGCTCGATGAAACGTCCTTTAAGTACGATGCCGAAGGGCGCGTGATCGGTGTGGGGCCGCGCACGCGCGGCGATGCCGAGAAGCTTATTGAGGAGTTTATGCTGGCGGCTAACAAATCAGTGGCAGAGATGTATTTCTGGCGTGATATCCCGTTTGTGTACCGCGTCCACGAGCAGCCCGACGAGGAAAAGATGCGTAATTTCGCCGCGTTCTATGCGAATTTCGGCAAGATAAAGGGCAAGATCGACAACGTGCGCCCAAAGCTGCTGCAGGGCATACTGGAAGACGTGAAGGGTAAGCCGCATGAGAATATCATCAATCAGATTATGCTGCGCAGCCTTAAAAAAGCGGAGTACAGCCCCGAATGCAAGGGGCATTTTGGGCTCAGCTTTCAGTATTACTGCCATTTCACATCGCCGATCCGGCGCTACCCCGATTTGATGGTGCACCGCATCATCAAGCGCGATTTGAACGGGCGGCTTAACGCCAAGGCGATTGAGGCACTCGCGGTGACGGTGGACGACGCATCGCGGCAATCGAGCCTGCGCGAACGCGCGGCGATGGAAGCGGAACGCGCGGTGGACGACATGAAAAAGGCCGAGTATATGTTCGGCAAAGAGGGGCAGGAGTTTGACGGGATCATCAGCGGCGTGTCAAGAAATGTCATATTTGTACAGCTTGACAATACGGTGGAGGGTGTGATACCATTATCATCCCTGCAAGATGATTACTATGTTTACAACGAAAAACTGTACTGTGTGATCGGCGAGAGGACACGGCGCAAGCTCAGCATGGGCGACGAAATGCGCGTGCGATTGGAGAGCGTGAGCGTGTATCCGC
>JAEZNC010000177.1 GCA_023441905.1 Bacillota bacterium
ACACAAACGTTCTTATTCATTTTCTATCGCATGGTGGTGGAAAACTAAGCGATAAGGAGAAAACGATTTGAAAGCCAAAGGATATGATGCAAAACGCAACAACCGCAGGAGGCCGGGCAGCGGAAGATCCGCCAACAGACACAGCAAACAGCTAAAAATTATGCTCATTGCACTCGGTGTTTTGGTCACGGGTCTGGTCGTCATCGGCGTGGTGATCTACGGACAGCTCATGAGCGACGATGTCACTTCACTGCTCGTACAAACATCAACACCAAGTCCGGCAGTTGATGTGAATCCGGCTGTCAGCGGCGTTCAAACTCAGGCACCGGAAAAAGGGACCATCAGCTATAACGGAAAGACATATGAGAAAAATGAGAATATCGTCAACATTGTGTTTCTCGGTATCGATTCGGAAGCCGAGCGCGGCGCTTTAAACCACAGCGATATGATGATCGTCTGTGCTGTGGATACCGTGACAAAGAAAGCGAAGCTGATGACGATTCCGCGCGATATTTGGACGGATGTATCCAAAATCGATACAAAAACGGGCGAGATTTCGAAAATGATTAAGCAACGGCTCAACACCGCGTATTTATTCGGCGGCGGTCCGAACAAATACGGCGCGTCCAACACCAAGGCGTGCATTCAGAATTTTTTGGAGCGAAAAAACGAGCTGGATACGCCGCTTGATTTCACACTCGATATACCTGTTCCGTTTTTTGTGAGCATCGATATGGACGGTATATCCAAGATCGTGGATGCGGTCGGCGGTATTGAGGTCACGCTCGATACCACGATACCGGATGTGGGCAAAAAGGGCAAGAAAATCACATTAAAGGGCCAAAAGGCAGAAGATTATCTGCGCGACCGGCATAACACGGCCGGCTCGGACATTGGGCGCACCGCGCGCCAGCGCAATTTTATGATTCTTTTGGCCAAAAAGATAAAAAGTCTTGGTGCCGTGGATGTGGTCACCAGGCTGTTTGAGCCGTTTAAAACATACGGGCATACCGATCTGAATATTGATCAGGCTGTGGCTTTCGCCAAGCTGCTCAGCGGCATGGATATAGACGCAATTGAGCAGCTCGTGATTCCCTGTTATCCGGGGAAAGCCGGTGAAGACGAGAAAGACGTTATGTTTGATGACGAAGCGAAAACGCTCGACATGCTGCTCGGCATCTACTACACTGAAGTGCCATAAAAATGACTATTATAACCCCGCTTCAGCATCGTCAGGCTGCTGACTAAGTGACAAGTATCATTCCGATGAAGCTTGAGCGGAAGAGGAATCCCATGGTCAGGTGCATAAATACATGGGATGCGTTCTGTATAACGCTATACGCCTTCTTCAAGTGACTATCCTGCAGGATTAGACTGGAAAATGGGCACGATGTGCAGAACGGAATGACCGATCTTAAGCCATTTTCTCTCCCCCAGTCACCTAACGGTGACAGCCCCAATCCACCCGATTGGGCAGTCGCAGAGGTGGCCACGATAATAAGTGTCTTCACATTGAAAAAACCCTGCCAAGGCGGGGTTTCAGGCTGTCGATAAAGTGTATTTAAGCCTCCCTCAAACGACTATCCCAAAAGGATGAACCGGGAGGTGGCAGTGCCGGAGGGAGTGACCGTTTTTAAATCATTTTCTCTCCCCCAGTCACCTATCGGTGACAGCCCCCTCGTCAGAGGGGGCCACGATAAAAGGCTTTTTTGACACTCTGAAAACCTGAAGGGAGCGGATACCGACTATGGGTACCGATGAATCGGCCTGTTCAAGACCCTCAATATGAGAGCCCATGCTTGTGGTTTATAAACCACTCTCCATCTCAAGCACTTTCCCGGCGCATTCATCGAGCATGCCGAGCTCGCTGAGCGCCTGTGCAATCGAGTACCTTTGCCGAAAGTCCTTTGTGCACAGCAGCGCGTTTTGAATGCGCTCTTGCGATATCCCCGCTTGTGCGGCGCTGACCGGCGCACCGAACCGCTTGAACCAAGAGATCATGTCGTTCACATCGGGCAGTATGGCTGTGTCCTTCACGTACTGGCTGTGATAAGCGGACAGCGCGTCAATGCGCCGTTCCTGCTCGTCCCATTCTATATACCAGTCCTTGTTGGCCTCCATAATCTCTTCACCCACACCGGGCGGATAGCAGCCGCAGATATAGTCTTTCTTCTGCTGCTTTGTCATCCGGCTTGATTTGATTTTTTCTTTATCAAGGGTGCTCAGGTCGGCGCTTTTGAGCATGCTGTGATAGCGCAGGCAATAGATAAACCCAATACCGACGCATATCCCATGCGAGGGGACGGCGCTGCCGCCGCAGGCCACATGCATCATATCCCAGTAATGCGCCATGTTGTGCTCCACCGAGGCGACAGGCCGCGTATTTTTTACAATCAGCACCGTGAGCCCGGCGAGTATCAGCGCTTCAATCAGCGCTTCCATTCCTTTTTCGGTGCGCGCAATAATCTCATCCATATTGTCGATGCATTTTTTAAGCCCCATGAGCAGCAACTGTTCGCAAAGCGGGCAGAACACCTCGCCCGCGGCCGCGCTGCCCAACTTCCAATCCACAATCACGCCGTATTTGGCCAGAATGTCGCCGACGCCCGACGCCTGCATCAGCGGCGGTGCCGTCGCGAGCACGGCTGGGTCAAACATAATGAGCCGTGCCGCTTTGCCGTATTTGGTGATCTTCATACCGCCGATCATCAACGACGATGTGATGGAGGTATAGCCGTCCATGGATGCCGCCGTGCCGAAAGCAGCAAACGGCTTGTGAACCAGAAACGCGCTGTAACGCGTGAGATCTGTCACCACACCGGAACCGACCGACAGCAGAAAATCAATCTGCTCATCCGCCATCGCCGTGATGAAATCGGCCATTTCGAGCGTCGGCTCCACATGCCCGCCCGTCAACAGACAAACGCGGCAGCCAAACCCTGCCGCCGCCAAATTCTTCTGTATTCTCTCTCCCGCCACGGCATATGTATTCTTATCCGCCACAATCAACACGCTGCGGCCAAGCCCGCTTTCGCATATGCAGTCCGCCACCGTATCGATCAAGCCGGATTGAATGAAGATGTCCATGTTCGGTATGTGATGGTCATGCGCACAGTCACAGCTCAAGTTCTCTATGATCAGTCTGCCGTTTTTCTTTGTGATGTCAAAATGCATGTTCCCGCTCTTTCTTCAGTCGTCCAGCTCTGATATCCACAGATCGGCTTCCGCATCGGACGGCATGCGCCAGTCACCGCGCGGCGACAGCGATACGCTGCCCACCTTGGGGCCGTCGGGCATACACGAGCGCTTAAACTGTGAGGAAATGAACCTCTTGTAAAACTTCTTGAGCTGATCTTTAATTTGCTCGTGCGTGTATTCGTCAAACGCGTGCGCCGCGAGCAGCAGTATTTTTTTAGGCGTCATTTGGAAGCGCAGCATATAATACATGAAAAAGTCATTCAGATCATACGGGCCGATCTGTTTTTGCGTGTCCTGGCGCTCGCTGCCCATCCCCGGCGGCAGCAGCTCGGGCGACGGCGGTATCGCTACGATCTCCCGTGCGATGGGCCCTAAGTTATCATCCCCGAGCGACACATAAAGCACGATCTCTTTAATCAGTGTTTTGGCAACGCCCGCATTCACACCATACATGGAAATCTGATCGCCCGCATAGGTGCAAAACCCGAGAGCCAGCTCGGATAAATCTCCCGTGCCCACCACAATACCGCCAAACTGGTTGGCAAGATCCATCAGCACCTGTGTGCGCTCACGCGCCTGAGCGTTTTCATAGGTGATGTCCGCTTCCCCGTCGTGGCCTAAATCTTCAAGATGCGATTTGGCTGCATCCACAATGCTGATTTCTTTCAGCATAGCTCCCGTGGCTTTCACGAGCCGCCTTGCAAGATTCTGCGTCGCTTCGGTGCTGCCGAAACCCGGCATCACCACGCCGATCACGTCGTCTTTTTTTAACCCCGCGCGCACCGCCGCCTCGCAGGCCACCATCAGCGCGAGCGCCGAATCGAGACCTCCCGAAACGCCGATCACCATATGCTTTGAGCCGGTATGCCGAAGCCGACGCTCCAGTCCCGTTACCTGGATATTAAAAACCTCACTGCAACGCGTATCCCGCGCAGCGCTGTCGCCCGGTACAAAAGGCATTTTATCAACGGTTCTGAATTTTGGCTCGGCATCGCTCGCGTTGAACGGCACTCGGCGATACGCGCGCGGTGTGTCGTTTATCATAAATGTGTTTTTGAGCATGCGGTCATGAATCAACCGATGCAGGTCAATCTCGGTCACCGTCATATGCTTTTCAAAAGAGAATCGTTGAGATGAGGCGATCAGATAACCGTTTTCTGCAATCACAGCATGCCCGCCGAACACCGTATCCGTGGTCGATTCGCCCGGGCCGGCCGATACATACACATACCCACTCACAAAACGCCCTGACTGATGCTTGATCATTTCTTCGCGGTAGTCGCTTTTGCCCGCCAGTTCGTTGCTGGCCGATATGTTGACAAATAGCGTCGCGCCGGCCATCGCCTGATACGCGTGCGGCGGAAAAGGCACCCAAAGGTCTTCGCAGAGCTCAACGCCAACCACAAGCTCAGAAATCTGGCTGCATTCAAACAAAATGTCTGTGCCAAACGGCACTGTCTGCCCCGCAATCCGAATCGTTTGGTCCGACACGTCGATCCCCGATGTAAACCAGCGCTGTTCATAATATTCCGAATAATTGGGGAGATACGCCTTCGGGATAACGCCGAGCAGTTTTCCCGATTGAAACACGACAGCTGTGTTATAGAGCTTATCGTTTGCATACACGGGCATGCCCGCAATAGCGAGCACGCTTAAGCCTTTTGTCTCTTCGAGCAGTTCGGCCAGATATTTCTCGCTCTGTTCAATCACGCTTCTCTGGCGAAACAAATCCCCGAGCGTGTATGACGTGATGCAAAGCTCCGGAAAAGCCGCCACAGATATCTTGTTTTTCTCCGCGTCCATCATCATCTCGGCAATGCACGCTTTATTCTTTTTAACGTTCCCGACCGCCACTTCCGGCACGGCCGCGGCCACTCTAATGAGTCCCGTGTTCATTTAATCCTCCATATGGTCACATGTAAACTATTGTTCTTCAAGCTCCGAGTAATTAACCAGATTCCATTTGTCCATCAGCGACTGCAGTGTGCCGTCGGCTTTCATCGCCGCGATCGCGTCATCCACCGCTTCGGAGAACAGCCCGAGCGAACCGGATATGCATACAACATAATCATTCGGCATAAACCGCTCTGGCAGCATGAGCATACCCGGTTTGCCATATTGCGTCAGTACCGTTTCACTCGCACACACCGCATCCACGAAACCATCGCGCAGCGCATCGATCGCCTCCGGATATGAGGCGTACATTTTCACGCCTGCCTCAATCTCAAGCTTTTTCAAATAGTCGGACATCAGTGTGGCTTTCTCGTCTTTTTTTGTATCGCCGTCCTGCGCGTGCATTGACCCCTGAACGATACCGATGATTTTGCCCGACAGGTTCTGCATGCGCTGCGTTCTGTCTTCCATCACTAGAAAGGCGCTGCCGTCGGAAAAATACGGCATCGAGTAGGTGATGCCGCTCTGCTTAATATAGGTCGCGGCGCCGAGCGCAAAATCAATATCACCGCGTTTTAAATAAGCGGTTCGTGTCTTGGTATTCACGTTGACATAGTTGATGAGCATGTCGTCGCCGAAGATGCGTCTGATGATTTCATCGGCGAGGTCTTTTTCAAAGCCTTCAAACACGTTTTGTTCTTCATTATAGGTGCAAAGCTTGTTTAAATCGCCCCGCAGACCGACATTAACCATTCCCGTGGCGGCAACGCTGTCCACGTCATTCTGCTTATTCGCTTGATGACCTGTGATGGAAAGGATAAAGAAAACGATCGCGACAACAGCGATCACAATCGTCAGACCGATGATCATTCTTAAATGCTTTTGCTTGATGAGCCAAAAACGTCTTTTTTTATACCTCAAAGCAGTTAACTCCTGATTGGCACCCCGAAAGCCTTTCGAGGCCCCGCAATTTCAACACGGGAGAGGTAAAACCTCTCCCGTATCCTTTGCATATTCCTTCAACACGTTAAGCCCCCTCTACATGCTACGCAAATCTTTGCGCTTTGAAGGAATACGCTTATATCGCGGTTGTTTTTTGTAGAGCACCGCTTTGTGTACATTTGACTTTCAAATCGAATTGTACAACATGTGGTATACGAATGCAATAGTCTCTACAAAAATTTGTATTCCTTGGCAGGGCAAAGCGACCATGTCCGGGGTTATTCTGAGATCTGCTCCGTCTCGCCTTCCTCGTCATCATGCGGGACGAGCGCTGCAGACACCACACGTGTCTCCTCATCCACATTCATGAGCTTAACGCCCTGCGTATCGCGTCCGAACACGGAGATTTCGCCCACGCGCATGCGTATAATCACGCCCGCGTCATTGATGAGCATAATATCCTCGCTGCCATCCACAATACCGAGCACGCACATATTGCCCGTTTTTTCCGTCACTTTAAGCGTTTTAATGCCGATGCCCGCACGTTTTTGCACCCTGTACTCAGAGACAGGTGTACGCTTTCCGTATCCGTTTTCGGTGATGACGAGTACGTCACAGTCAGGACGCACGATGTCCATACCGACCACCGAATCTCCCTCACGCAGCGCAACGGCCTTCACGCCCATCGCCGTGCGGCCCATATCGCGCACATCTTCCTCCGCGAACATCACCGACATACCCTGAGACGTACCGACGATCAGCTCATCTTTGCCGCTCGTTTCGCGCACGCTGATCAGTTCATCACCATCACGCAGGCCCACGGCAATGAGACCGCTCTGACGGATGTTTTTAAACGCGCTGACCGATGTCTTTTTAATGAAGCCGTTTTTGGTCGCAATCACAAGCATTGTGTCATCCGAGAAATCGTTGATCGGGAACACGGCGGATACCTTTTCTCCCGCATCGAGCTGCAGCAGATTGACAATCGCCGTGCCTTTGGCCATGCGCCCCGTCTCGGGCAGATCGTAACACTTACGGCGGTATACCCTGCCCTGATTCGTAAAGAACAGCAGATGCGCATGCGTGGATGTCACCATCACGTGTTCGGCGAAATCCTCCTCGCGCGTGGACAGGCCCGTGACGCCCTTGCCGCCGCGCTTTTGCGTCCGATAAGCATCGGATCGGATGCGCTTGGCGTACCCGAAGTGCGTCAGCGTCACCACCATCTCCTCTTCCTGTATCAGTTCGTCTAGGTCAATGTCGTCGGCGCTGAACGTGATTTCCGTGCGGCGCTCGTCGGCGTATTTGTCCCTGATCTCGAGCATTTCTTCTTTAATGATATCCAGCACCATCTGTGGCGTTGCGAGTATCAGCTTTAAATATGCAATGCGTTCAAGCAGCTTTTCATATTCGCCCACAATCTTGTCGCGTTCGAGTCCCGTCAACCGCTGCAGACGCATATCGAGTATCGCCTGAGCCTGTTTGTCACTGAGCCCGAAGCGTGTCATGAGGCCGTCTCTTGCGGACGGCACATCGGGCGATTTTTTGATCAGGTCGACGACCTCGTCGATGTTATCCAGCGCAATGATGAGGCCTTCCAGTATGTGTGCGCGCGCCTCGGCTTTTTCGAGGTCATACTTTGTGCGCCGCACAATCACAACTTTCTGGTGCTCAAGGTAGTGATACAGCAGTTCCTTGAGATTGAGCACCTTGGGCTCGCCGTCCACAAGCGCAATCATAATCACGCCGAACGTATCCTGCATCTGCGTGTGCTTGTATAGCCGGTTCAATATCACGTTGGCGTTCACATCGCGTTTGAGCTCAATCACAATGCGCATCCCGCGCTTGTCGCTCTCATCGCGGATATCCGAAATGCCTTCAATATGCTTGTCCTGCACGAGCTCGGCAATGCGCGTAATCAGCGCCGCTTTGTTCACCTGATACGGGATTTCGTTGACGATAATACGCTGACGTCCCGCCTTGAATTCCTCGATTTCGGCCTTCGCGCGCACGCAAATCTTACCGCGCCCCGTGTGATACGCCTGTGTAATGCCCGCCGTGCCCATCACAATGCCGCCCGTCGGGAAATCCGGCCCCTTCACATGCTGCATGAGGTCCTGCACGTCCGCATCCGGGTCGTCAATTAGGCACACCGCCGCATTGATGACCTCAGCGAGATTGTGCGGCGGAATGTTGGTGGCCATACCCACCGCGATGCCGCCCGAGCCGTTGACGAGCAGGTTCGGGTATTTTGACGGCAGCACCGTCGGCTGCATCAGCGTTTCGTCGAAGTTCGGGTAAAAATCCACCGTGTCTTTTTCGAGATCCCGAAGCAGCTCCATCGAAATGGGTGAGAGCCGCGCCTCGGTATAACGCATTGCCGCCGGCGAGTCGCCGTCCACACTGCCAAAGTTGCCGTGCCCCGAAACGAGCAGATGACGCGTGGAAAAATCCTGCGCCATACGCACCATCGACATGTACACGGCCGAATCGCCGTGCGGATGGTATTTACCGAGCACGTCGCCCACAATACGCGCTGATTTTCTGAAGGGTTTATCCGGCGTATTTCCGAGCTCACTCATCGAGTAGAGGATGCGCCGATGAACGGGCTTCAGGCCGTCGCGCACATCGGGCAGCGCACGGTTGATAATCACCGCCATCGCATACGAGATGAACGACGTCCTCATTTCTTTCTCTATATCAATCGGCTGAATTGCTTTTCTTTTTTCGTCCAATTTAGTCCACCCCTTAAACGTCCAGATTCATCACGAGCTTGGCGTTCTGTTCAATGAATTCGCGCCTCGGCTCCACCGCGTCGCCCATCAGTATCGTGAATATTTCTTCCGCCTCAATCGCGTTCTCGATGGAGACCTGAAGCAGCGTGCGGTTTTCGGGATCCATCGTCGTTTCCCAGAGCTGTTCGGGATTCATTTCGCCGAGGCCTTTGTAGCGCTGAATGGCAATGCCTTCACGGCCGATCTCAGTTAAATATTTCTCCAGCCCCTCATCGCTGTAAATATATTTCTCCACCTTGTTTTTAACCACCTTGTAAAGCGGCGGCTGCGCGATGTAAACATGCCCCCCGTCAATCAGCTCGCGCATATAGCGGTAAAAGAAGGTGAGCATCAAAATGCGGATATGGCTGCCGTCCACGTCGGCATCCGTCATGCAGATGATGCGGTTGTAGCGCAGCTTGCTCACATCGAATTCCTCGCCGATACCCGCACCGAAAGCCGTTGCCATCGTGCGGATTTCAGCGTTCGCAAGGGCCTTATCCTGCCGCGTTTTTTCCACGTTCAGTATCTTGCCGCGCAGCGGCAGTATCGCCTGAAACCTCCGGTCACGGCCCTGCTTGGCGCTGCCGCCCGCGCTGTCGCCCTCCACGAGGAAAATCTCGCACTTGGAGGCATCGCGCTCGCTGCAGTCCGCGAGCTTGCCGGGCAGGGCAGCGCTTTCGAGCGCGGATTTGCGGCGGGTCAGCTCGCGCGCCTTGCGCGCCGCTTCTCTCGCATGCCGCGCAACCAGACACTTGTTGAGAATCTCCTTCGCCACGGCGGGGTTTTCCTCCAGAAACGTTTTTAATCCGTCCGCCAGCGCGCTGTCCACAAGCGGGCGCACCTCGCTGTTTCCGAGCTTGGTTTTTGTCTGCCCTTCAAACTGCGGCTCGCAGATTTTCACGCTGATCACCGCGGTAAGCCCCTCGCGGATGTCTTCTCCCGCAAGGTTCTCTTCCTTTTCCTTGATCATACCGAAACGCCGCGCATAGTCGTTCATCACACGCGTGAGGCCCGATTTAAAGCCCATCAGATGTGTGCCGCCTTCGTGCGTCGGTATGTTGTTCGCGTAAGTGAAAATATTCTCGTTATACGAATCGTTATACTGCATCGCGATTTCCACCACGGTGGTGTCTTTTTCGGTGCACAGATAGATCGGCGATTCATGCAGCGCCGGCTTATTCTTGTTTAAGAATTTGACAAACGAATTGATGCCGCCCTCAAAGCAATAATCATAATGCTGATCTTTTCTCTCGTCAGTCATGAGTATTCGCACGCCGCCGTTCAAAAAGGCGAGCTCGCGCATGCGCGCACGCAGCGTATCAAACGCGAAGTCAACAGTTTCGAATATATCCTCGTCGGGCCAGAATTGTATCGAGGTGCCTGTTTCGGCCGCTTCGCCGATCACCCTTAAATCACCCTGCGGTTCGCCGCGCAGAAAAAGCATCTCGTAAATCTTGCCGTCACGCCGTACCTGCGCCACAAGCTTTTTGGATAGCGCGTTCACAACGGACACGCCGACGCCGTGCAGACCGCCCGATACCTTGTAGCCGCCGTCACCGAATTTGCCGCCCGCATGCAGCATGGTGAGCGCCACCTCGAGCGAGGACTTGCCGACCTTGGGGTGCACATCCACAGGGATACCGCGGCCGTTGTCCACAACCAGCGCGCTGCCGTCCTGCTTAATCGTCACTTCAATTTTATCGCAATATCCGGCCATGGCCTCGTCCACCGAATTATCCACCACTTCATAAACAAGATGGTGCAGACCGCGTTCATCGGTGGAGCCGATATACATACCGGGCCTTTTGCGCACGGGTTCCAGGCCTTCGAGAACCTGGATCTGCGAGGCGTCATATTGCTGTTCGTTTGGGTTGCTTGACATGGCTGTCTCCTTAATTTATATAAAGTTATAATCGCGAACGTTTGTAGAGTGTGGCGGAAGAAATGGGAGAATAATAAATAAAATACTTCTCGAGAAACCGCGCCACAATGACAGATTTGATGTTGTACTCCTCCAAAAATATCTGATGAGCGCTGTCTTTAAGCTTTTTCAAAAAGTTATGGGTGTCATCGTTGGTCATGGCTTCTTTATAATCGAGTATCAATATGATGTCCTTAAGCGGCACCATGGCATCTTTGCCGATATGCAGCATACTCTTTCCTCCGGCCTGTTTGATTTAAAAATCTACTATATATTATATATTATAGTCTAAATCCTCATCTTTTAAAAGAGAGATTTGAATATTTCACAAACTGCTCATCTTTTTTGGTGTTTGCCGATTGTCCTGTCCTTGCGCACGAACATAATTTCATTTATACTTTAAATATATCAGTTTATAACCGAGGCTTTGGCCTTTTACGAAGGAGATTGTACGGATTATGTCGCAAGTCAGACGAATCTATGTGGAAAAGAAGGACGGTTTCAATATCGCGGCAAAAAAAGCGCTGGCCGATTTTAAAAGCACGCTCGGCAAATCGGCGCTTGAGCATGTACGTATACTGATACGGTACGATATTGAGGGAATGGATGACAAAAGCTTTGAAGAAGCGCTCGGCACGGTGTTTGCGGAACCTCCCGTTGATATCGTTTTTCTCGGTGATTTCGATCGCGCCGACGACGACGCGGTATTCGCGGTGGAATATCTGCCAGGCCAGTACGACCAGCGTGCGGACAGCGCGGCACAGTGCTGCGAGCTCGCGGTGCGGTGCGAGCGTCCCGCGGTGAAATGCGCGACGGTCTACGTGCTTTCGGGTGTTACCCCCGCCGATGCGGACGATATCAAAAACTATGTGATCAACCCCGTCGAGTCGCGTGAGGCATCGTTTGAGTTGCTTGATACGCTAGCCGACACGCTGCCCGAGCCGCCCGATGTACCCGTTTTACACGGTTTTTGCACATTTGGGGAAAGCGCTCTGCAAAGCATGCTCGGCGACTACGCGCTCGCGATGAGCTATGACGATTTAAAATTCGTGCAGAACTATTTTAGCAACGAAGAGCACCGCGACCCCACGCTCGCGGAGCTGCGCGTGATCGACACGTACTGGTCGGATCACTGCCGACACACCACGTTTCTCACAAGACTGGAAAGCGTTACGTTCGACGGCACCGCGTCGCAAGCCAATGAAATATACCATGAATACTTAAAAGCGCGTCAGGCCGTTTATGGCGAACGCAAAAAGGACATCTGCCTGATGGACCTCGCGACCTTGTATGCCAAAGAAGCCAAAAAGCAAGGCCTCATGGCCGGCTTTGACGAATCCGACGAGATCAACGCGTGCTCGATACGCGAGACCGTGACAGTGGACGGGCAGCCGCGCGATTACCTGATTATGTTCAAAAACGAAACGCACAACCACCCCACCGAAATCGAACCGTTCGGCGGCGCGGCCACGTGCCTTGGCGGAGCGATCCGTGACCCGCTCTCGGGCCGCTCGTATGTGTATCACGCGATGCGCGTGACAGGCAGTGCAGACCCGCGCGAGCGTATTGAAGATACGCTGCCCGGCAAGCTGCCCCAGCGCAAAATCAGCCGCGGAGCCGCGGAGGGCTACTCGTCTTACGGCAACCAAATTGGCCTTGCCACGGGGCTTGTGGATGAAATTTACCACGACGGGTACAAAGCCAAGCGCATGGAGACCGGCGCGGTGGTGGGCTCAGCGCCCGCCGACAACGTGGTGCGTATGACACCTCAACCCGGAGACTATATCCTGCTGCTCGGCGGCGCGACGGGACGTGACGGATGCGGCGGTGCCACGGGTTCATCTAAGGCGCACGACAAACAGTCGATCGACGCCTGCGGTGCCGAGGTGCAAAAGGGCAACCCCTTAACCGAGCGCAAACTGCAGCGGCTTTTCCGCAACAGTGAGTTCTCGCGCCGCATCAAGCGCTGCAACGATTTCGGCGCGGGCGGCGTATGCGTGGCCATCGGCGAATTGTCCGACGGTGTGCGTGTGAATCTCGATCTCGTGCGCAAAAAATATGAAGGACTCTCGGGCACCGAGCTTGCGATTTCTGAAAGCCAGGAACGCATGGCAGTCGTGATCGACCCGAAGGATTTGGATGCGGTACTCGCACTGGCCGCGCAGGAAAACCTGCACGCCGCCAAGGTGGCCGAGGTCACCGAGGCGGGACGTATGGAGCTGTTCTGGCGCGGAAAACCGATCGTCTCCATCTCGCGCGCGTTTTTGGACACGAACGGTGCCACGGCCACCGCCACCGCCCATGTGGCCAACCTGCAGCTGAACGGTCTGTTTGACGAGCCGTTTACCGGGACGCTGTCCGAGCGTCTTGACGCGATGATGAATGACCTCAACATCTGCTCCAAAAAGGGGCTTATTGAGATGTTCGATTCGACGATCGGCGCATCGTCGGTGGTCATGCCGCTCGGCGGCGCGAACCGCATCACGCCAATGCAGGCAATGGCGTCCAAAATTGCGGCGGACGGCGACTGCGACACGGCGACGCTGTTTTCCTATGGGTTCGACCCGTATCTGATGGAAAAAAACCCGCTGCTCGGCGCGGTGTATTCGGTGGTGCTCTCGCTCGCGAAGCTGACGGCGACAGGCGGCGACTCATCACGAGCGTGGCTCACGTTTCAGGAATATTTCGAACGCATGCGCACGGAAACAAGCTGGGGCAAGCCGCTTGCGGCGCTGCTCGGCGCATGGTGGGCGCAGCGACATCTTGGCACACCCGCGATCGGCGGCAAGGATTCGATGTCGGGCACATTCGAAAACATCCACGTGCCGCCCACGCTTGTGTCGTTCGCGCTTTGCACGCAGAACGCCGCGCATGTGATTTCTCCTGAGTTTAAAAAGGCGGGCAGCAGCATCTACCGCACGCGTATCCGTCGCGGCGCAGACGGCATGCCCGATTTTGAGAGCATCAAAGAGGTGTACGCGAAGGTTCAGAGCGGCATCGTCGGCGCAAAAATTACCGCAGCATGCGCCGTAGAACGCGGCGGTATCCTCGCGGCCGTCGCCAAAATGGCGTTCGGCAACGGCATCGGCGCGCGATTGAGCGGTTGTGACCTCAACGAGCTGAGCAGCAAAGCCTACGGCGACATTATTCTCGAGGGCGACGGGCTCGATTTTGAGTGCATCGGCCAAACGGGCGGAACAAGCATCGAGGTTGGCGGCGAAACCGTTACGCTCGATGATCTGATAGAAAAATACGAAAATACGCTCGCGGGCGTGTTCCCCGTGCATGCGCAAATACCCGGCGAAGCGCCGGATAAGCTGTTTACCGCGAAATCTATCCACATTTACACCGGGCCATGCGGACAACCGCGTGTGTTTATCCCCGCGTTCCCGGGTACCAATTGCGAAATCGATTCGGCCAACGCGTTCAATCGCGCAGGCGGCATCGCGGACACGTTCGTGATCCGCAATCTTTCCGCTGCCGATATTGAATACAGCATCGGCGAAATTGTGCGGCGCATCGATGAGAGCCAGATTCTCATGTTTCCGGGTGGTTTTTCGGGCGGTGACGAGCCGGACGGTTCGGGCAAGTTTATCGCCGCGCTGTTCCGTGAGCCACGCGTGAAGGACGCGGTGCAGGGGCTGCTGAGCCGCGACGGATTGATACTCGGTATCTGCAACGGGTTTCAAGCGCTCATCAAGCTCGGGCTCGTGCCTTATGGCGAGATTCGCGACATGACGGACGACAGCCCGACGCTCACGTTTAACACGATCGGCCGTCATGTGTCGCAGGCGGTGCGCACACGAATCGCGAGCAACGCGTCGCCGTGGCTCATGCACTGCAAGCCCGGCGATATCCACACGGTGGCGGTGTCTCACGGCGAAGGCCGCTTTGCCGCAAGACTCGATGAAGCGGCGGCGCTGTTTGAAGCGGGACAGGTGGCCACGCAGTATGTGGACGAAGCGGGCAAACCGACGATGGGCAGCGGCAACCCGAACGGTTCACTGCTCGCGGTGGAAGGGCTGCTCTCCCCCGACGGGCGGGTTTTCGGCAAGATGGCGCACAGCGAGCGCTATACAAAGCATACGCTTAAGAACATACCGGGTGAGAAGGATCAGCGGATATTTGAGAGCGGCGTGACGTATTTTTTATAAACCAACTTTGCACATAGAGACGGAAATCGCCGTCTCTTTTTTTGTTCTCACGACTATCTATATTGTATTGAGTCAGAGAAACAATACCGACGGCTAACTCTTTCAGTCGCCTTAGGCGACAGCTCCCTCTCGATGTAGCCATAACAAGAATATTGGACTAATTTCTATTATTGTCAATATTTATATTGACAACGGTTATTTAATCATCTACAGTTGTAGATGTTATATTGGTCGATTTTGTTTAAGGAGGTTGAATATGACTCTCACAAAACAGGAATGGATCATCATGGAGACGCTTTGGAATCAGTCTCCGCTGTTTCTCTCTCAAATCATGGACAGAATGAAATGCATGGTAGACTGGAACAGCTCAAGCTATTTAACATACCTAAAGCGCATGACGGACAAGGGCTATATCGGTTTTGATACGATCAGCGGCAACCGCTGCTATTCTCCGGTGTTGCAGCGCGAGGACTGCATAGACAACGAAAGCCGCTATATTCTCTCGAAAATGACAGACCGCAGCAAGCACCTTTTGCTGGCAAGCATGATTCAAAACGGCGGCTTATCTAAAACTGAGAAGGACGAACTCCGTAAGCTGATTGACACGATAAGCAGCGATTCAAGCAAGGAGGAATAGATATGACTTTACTATCCTCTCTTATTGAAGTCAGTGTTTACTCCGGCGTTCTGTTCATTGGCATCATGTTCCTCAAGAGCATTCTCAAAACCAAAATGTCGCCGTTGCTGCACTATGTGATTTGGGGGCTGTTTTTATTGCGGCTCTTCATTCCCGTAACGCTCGAAGCCCCGGTCCACCTATTCACCTATCCCGCGCAGACGGTACCCGCCGCCCAAACCGATCACATTGTCAATCAGGATCACAGCCTCGCATCACAATCGCCTTCTGATATCTCAACAAGCCAGACTTTTGACAACGACCCTGCTGCGCCCGCATCCGCAGCGGCGCAAACTGCGCAATACACAGCCCCGGTTTCTTCTCCCGTCCGGCTCTCCGCCACGCAGATCGTTCTTGCCGTTTGGCTCGGCGGCGCACTGGTCTGCTTCATTTACATATCGGTCATCGCCTGCCTGCTCATGCACAGAATCAAGCGCCGTTCGACCCCCGCTTCGGCCCATCTGCTGCGGCTGTTTGAAGACGTGAAGGCTGAGCTTGGCATCAAAGCGAAACTCAAGCTGGTCTGCCAATACGATTACGGCTCGCCCGCGCTGCTTTTTCCCCGCACCCTGCTCATTCATATGGACACCCTTGCTGCATTGGATGACGAAGGGATTAAAAACTGTCTGCGGCATGAGTGCATGCATTTTAAACACGGCGATCATGCTTTGAACCTAGGTTTAACACTGCTCAATTGCGTTTACTGGTTCAATCCGTTTGTGTGGCTCGCATGCTATGAGATGCGCAAAGATATGGAGGTGTTCTGCGACAGTGCTGTCGTTAAGCACATGTCTCCCGCCGCCCGGCGTGATTATGCCGTATTGATACTCGACCTCAGCGCAGAGACCCGGCGAATGCAGTTTGCCCTTGGCATGGTCCGAAACAAGAAGACGGCCATGCGGCGCATCAAAGGCGTTTTCATGGAACCAAAAAGCAAGCCTCGCGTTAAACTGGTGTCTGCCGTGATGGCGCTGGTGCTGGCCATATGCTGTTTTACCACGGCGTGTCAGCCCACACCCGCGGAGCCTGTTGTTGTCAACAAATCCGGCGGCATCACAGCAGAAATGGTCGCCGATCCGCTCCCCCCGGGAGCCGTGAAAGAAGTAGACGCACCGGCGCACTGGAAGCAAACGCTGAGCATTCAAAATGGCCGTGTTTTATTCAACGCGGATGTGGATATCAAAATTCCCGCCAATCTCTCAAATACGCCGGTATACAAAATGGAGCAGATTCCACTCACGCAGGAAAGGCTCGCCGAGCTGACCCATTATTTTATCGGTGACAGCAAGCTTTATAAACCGCTGCCCATGACGCGGCTGGACGGATTGATACAGCTGCAAAAGGTGAAGGACGGCTCGGGAATGTACGGCCAAGAGTCAGAAGATACTCGAAAGCTAATGGCCGATAAGCTGGAGGAAATGATAGCCGATGCACCGGCGAACGCTGAAAAAGAGTACACCGATCTTACATTCTCACCTTATATTAGTTCAGGCTATTATAAAATGTTGGAGGGCCCTTACGGGGAAATGAGCATGCCAAAGACCGATAACTACTTAACTGTGATCGCCGAGACGGGCGAAGACTATGAACCGAAAATTTCCGCGTCCACATATCTGTCGGGCACAAGCCTGACAAGCAGCTTCGTATACGGATATCCGGGAAGCTACATGACAGCCAGCCGCATGAAAAGTGACCGCCAATTAAATGAGCTTTATAGAGGCTATACATGGCTAAGCACCACGGATGTTTTTCGGTCTTATATAGCCAACTTCAACAAGTATTATGATGAGCTTGATGATGTCATGGCCGCATACACAGAGACACCCGATCAGGCACTGCAGACAGCTCAAAAGGCTTTAACTGATCTGGGTATCGACAATATGGGGCTAAATTGTATAGAAAAGGGTGTCTATCTGCCGAGGCAGCCGCAGGAATGGGATGAGCTATCCACCAGCATTTCAGACGGGCAGGCGGGGTATTCTCTTACATTTGAACGCGCCGCCGGTCAGCTTGCGGGGTTTACGGATTACTACAGTACCAGCAATGAGACCTCAAACGAGATGCTGTCTTACACACCGCCATTTCTGCCTGAAGTAATCTATGTGTTCGTCAGCAACGGAAAGATTCTGCAGTTTGGCTGGCAGAACATGTCGCAAGTGGTGGAAACGATGGCTCAAAACACCAACCTTTTGCCGTTTAATAAGATCAAGAGCCGCTTTACTGATTACATCACAAATTTTTATACGCAGTATGATGATCCGAAGGCTGAGCCAGAGGAATCATATATCATTGATATTATCGATGTGCAGCTTCGCGCCAGCCAAGTACCGGCTAAAGACGACCCCTATCGGGCCTGGCTGATTCCCTCTTGGGTTATAAAATACCGAACGACACAGCGTTTGGATGAGGGCACTCTAAAATATGTTTATCAAGAATTCCCTTGTGAAATCAGTGCCTTAGATGGCGGAATTATCATTCAGTGATAATGCATATTGCAAAAGCACTTATGGCGGGCATCCCCCGCCTTTTTTGTCTGCAGCGTGATTTTGTTTTATATTTCTCAGCATATCCTCTCAGAAGGCGGTGAGCATCTCCTATTGCTTTTGGTGTATAAAAAATACTTGCCACGTAAATTGACGTATTCGCCTTGCTGGCTTTTAGCGGATGGCCAGGGTTGGTGATGTCGGCGCATATCGCAAAAGAAATCACCTCATCGCCGATTTTTATGATGGGGTTGTTCTCAAAGGATGGCTGAAAGACGTGCCTTCCCCCTTATGCAAATACTGCTTGGTATAAATCTGTTCAGTGCCGTTGGGAAGAATGATAAACGATCCGATATGCAAGCCCGTTTTCATTTTCACCGGAGCACCGGCAACGACGATGATGCCTCTGTCAATAGCTAGCTTTTTTATTCTATCCAGCCTTGGGTCATCTTTAACAAAAGCATTACTTTCGGCGCTTTCTCTTAAATACCCCGTCAGCGACATTTCCGGAAAAACAATGAGGCCGGTGCCTTGATCGGCAGCGACACAAATCAGGCGGCAATGCACATCAATGTTATCCGTTATTTCTTCATCCCGGGGGATCATTTGCGCGGACGCGATTTTCATAATCCCATCCTTTTCATAAAAAAAGGCGGGTTTCCCCGCCTTTTTGTATTCTTATCAGATGCCGTCCGGCTCGATGAGCCCGTAGTCTCCGTCCTGACGCAAGTAAAGCACATTGATCTCATTGGTCACAGCGTTCCTGAACACGAAAAACTGATGTCCCAAAAGCTCCATCTGCATCATGGCTTCCTCAATATCCATCGGCTTCACCACGAACTTTTTGGTGCGCACCACGCTTGGCTTTTTTTCATCCGCCAGTGCGAGCTCAAACGCGTCATCCTCCTTGGTAAATGCGTTCTCGTGCAGGCGTTTTTTGAGGGCCGTGCGGTGTTTGTGGATCTGTTTTTCGAGCTTTTTGATCACGCCGTCAACCGACGCATACATGTCCCCCGTGGCCTCCTCACCGCGAAGCACAATCCCATCGAAGGGGATGGTCACCTCCACAATGTGTCTCGATCTTTGAATCGACATGGTTATGTGCGCCTCGGTATCCTCGTCAAAATACCTTTGTAATTTCAATACCTTTTTTGAGACGAGATCCTTCAAGTAATCGGACACTTCCATGCCCTTTCCCGCTATGCTGACGCGCATAATTCTGCCCCCCTCTCTATGTATTTTATATCCCGCACCATACAGGATAACTTTGTATTATTGTACCTCCATTTTGGGATTCATAAACAACTGCCTTGTAGTATATTATTCTTCGGCGATTGGTTTTTTTCCTGCCGGATTTAAAATGATAAAAAAGCGTCATGGTTTGTCCACATTTTTGTCATGGCTGTGGAAAAAAGGGTAAACTAAATGCCGTGCACCCGGAGATCGACACGACATTACAAGAGGTATTCCGGCAGGTTGCTCGGAGCAGACTGATCCGAGGCACACGGGCAGATCCGCTTACTGCTGCTCCCGTCAGGGCCTGACAGGG
>JAEZNC010000185.1 GCA_023441905.1 Bacillota bacterium
CAGCCAATGCATGCTGTGCGTAAAAACATGTCCTGCCGCGAATATCACGTTTGAAAACGGGCGGTTCCGATTTGGCGGACGCTGCGCGATGTGTATGCGCTGCGTGATGTACTGCCCCAAGGATGCGATCAACTTCGGCATTATCCGCCCGCTGCGCGTGAACGGCGGTTACGCCTTTGACAAAATTCTAGCCGATCCCGGCATCTCTGCGGATTATGTGGGGCCCAAAACCAAAGGCTATTTTGCAGCGTTCCGCGGTTTTTTCCGTCGCGCGGATGACGCGCTGGCCGCCTACGGCCTAGCGGCAAAGGGCTGCACACCGCAGCCAAAACCATATGTACCCGAGCTTGACGTGTTTGATGCTTATGAAACGTCCCGGCAAGAATCGCGCGAGGAGTTTGACGAAGAGGAAAACAACAGCGTTGTTTAAGTCAGGAGTAAAAAGGGACAAGACTGAAATCATCTCACTCTTCAAAAAATGCATCATCCATTATTAGGTAGGAATTTTTATCAATTATGCAATAGATATGGACATCAATCAGGCGCTGCAGTTTAAAAGCGGTCTATACTGCAGCCTCAGAATCGCTGACTATTAAGGCTCTTAGCGGCTTATAGTCACGAAATATCCGCGCATCATCGATTTGTGGCAGATGAGCCGGCAGAGCTCTCAATACTTCAAATACACGCCTGAACTGTGGAAGATCATTTATATGACCGATATGATTGAGCGCTGTCACCGGCAGCTTCGCAAAGTGACCAACGAAAAAGCATTTTCCCCCACGATGAATCGCGACGGAAAATGCTCTGTTTGGCCAGCTATGGATGTGGTTAGCGAGGCTGACCGCGTTCAAAATTGGGTGCGGATTCTGATTCAGCTGTCCGTTTCTTTCCGCAAAATTGTCACTGGTTTAATCTATACGGGGTCTGTAATAGTCCATACCACTTACAGGCCCTTATAAATTTTCAAATTCACTTATAAGTGATAATGGCCTGCAGCCTCCGGTTGATATAAAAGCTTTCTGATTCTGATGTGTGTCATGCCATCCGGGGTATCCCATTGTATACTGTCTTCTTCACGATACCCGAGAATAGCGGTGCCAATCGGAGACAGGATAGACAACTGTCTCTTTGCCCAGTCTGAAGCTTGTGGGTACACCAAAGACACCTCTGTTTCTTCGTCGTTAAGGCTTAATAAAGCCCTTGAATTCATCGTCACGACATTCTTCGGGAGTTGTTGCGGCCGAACGACCTCTGCTCTGATAATCTCATGCTCCAGATCTTTTATCGTGCGTTCATCAGCACCGTTTTTTAACTCGTCATCGATGAGCTTAATAAGCCTGTCCCTGTCTAATTCTGTGATATAAATTAAACCGGGGGCAGCAGAGCGCTTCTTAACGGCATCTAAATATTCCTTCATCGTTATTGAAAAGCTTTGTATTGCAGAAGGCTCATGTTGACAGTTAAATCCTGCATGAATAAATGCCCTTATTGACCGCCTGTTTTCTTTATGTATTTTGGCGACAACACGTTTTGATCTTAACTCAAAAAATGCAGCTTTAAGACTTTCTTGAATGGTATGACCGCCCAATCCTTTGCCCCAGTTGCTGCGATCCCCTATGACGATGACAATTTCTGTTTCCGTTTCTTTGACGACAAGGCGAACAAAGCCTACCGGCACGTTATTTTTATTATAAGCGATATAAAATCTGCCGTTTTGGTTGAAAAGATGCGTTAAAATAGGCATGTTGATCCTGTCTACCACCTGCTCTATGTTGGAAGAGACATCACATGTATCACTTAAGTATCTTGTAACCTCCTCATCTTGTAACCAATACATTAAAGTGTATGCATTCTCCCTTGTTATTTCAGGGCATAAAAAAATAAAAGGATCTTTCATTTTACTACTTCCTTTCGTAAGAACAAAAGCCTTTCATAGAAACCTATGACGGTTCTTTTTAATATTGTCATTATAATAGAAATAGACCTGGCAGTCAAATGCCATTAATGGTCAATCATGACATTAAAGTGTACGGGCGTCAAACACAGGAGGCACTCTGCACAGTTTCCTTTTTTGTGACAATCATAGCGTGTATTTAGCCAATTAAAAATAAATAATCACCAATCAAATCGACCAGTTTAACCGGGATATGCACCATTTCGAATCAGTATGGTGCTTGCAAAAACGTCCTGTAAAGTCCGTCAATTTCATGGTTTATCCACAACTGTCCACGCAGTTATCTGCGGCGTCAATACTGCTTATGAGAACCTGTTTTTTGTGATTCGTTCTGCTCAATCGGAAACCTTTATAATTCGCACCAGTACAGCTGATGTATTTTACGCTAATTTCCCAGTGAAAGACATTGTGGATCATTCCCTGCTTTATATCAGCGTTGTTGAAATAGCCGTTGCACAATCCTCTTTGGTTTGGCATATATTTATTTTTCTAAGTTCTACTACTCATCCGCTTGTAAAACAGCCCCATCCAGATGACACATACCAAAACAGCCGCGGGAAACTGCCAGACTGCCCCTTGCAGCAGTGCGCCGAGCCAGTACGCAGGGAACACACCCGCAATGAGCCCCCATGGCGAACTCGTAATCACAGGCACGAGCATGGGCAGCATTGTGAGCCCGAGCATCTTAGATACCGCAAGCCCTTCCACCTTATTGCCCGCAAAGCTTAACAGCATCAGTGTATTCACCGCGCCGAACAATCCACCTGCCACCGCAACGCACAGCACATGCAGCATATCCGGGTTCGACAACGAAAACAGCAGCATCAGCGCAGGCGCAATCACAACACTCCATAGCACGGGCAGCGCAAGCCTTGAGGCGATATACCCCGCCCCGCCAAGCGGCGTGACAGTGTAATACTCACCCACGCCCTCATCGCGCTCATCAAGCATTAAAAATCCGCAGAGCATACCCGACATCGCAGGTGTCAGCGTCAGCAGCAGCATGTCGGCCAGCGGATACCACGGCGCAAGGTCAAACGCAAACGCGTCCATGAGCACCGGCTGCAGCAGCGGCAACCCGAAACGGAATGCCGTGCCCGCCAGAAACGGGGCCAGTGTGAGTAAAATCAGCATCGGATCACGACGAATCAGCGTAAATGTCCCCAAAAAAGTCTTGATCGTGTTTGTCATGCCGCACCGCCTCCCAATCTGCAAAGCGCAGAATTCAGCCGTTTGAGCGCCATCCAGAACGCCAGAGCAGCCCATATGATCAACAGAGCTAACGGAACCGCAACTGCCTGTTCAACGCCTACAGCGGCCTGCACAAGGCGCAGCACCACACTGCCCGGAAACACCTCGAGCGGCCAAAAATTAACGCCGAACATCAGCAGCAGCGGCGGCAGAAGGAGTGCTGCCTCCCACAAGCCGTCCACCGACAAAAAGGCGTTCATGCTTTTGAGGTTGACGGACACCGCCAGCCCTATCAACGTGAAGCACATGCTGCCCAACAGCACGGAGGGTACGAGCACGGCATAATTGACGTCCGCTGCACCGCTGCCCAGCGCCACAATGACGCTGACGGCAGTGGATATAAGCCCGAGCGACAGTGCTTTCGACAGAATATATTCCGCAGGACGCAGAGGTGAGGAAAACAGCGCATCAAGTATGCCCTCACCGCGCTCAAGCTGCATAAGCCCGCCGATGAAGAACAAGCCGAGCAGCGCCGGGTCGGCCAACAGCGTCGCCACGAGCGCCGTCTGCCGCCAGTCATCCGGGATCAGACGCAGCACGACGATAAAGCATATTGTCAGAAAGCCATAGATGAAATAGAAACCATACCGCCATTGGTAACGCACATCCGATAAAAAAGCATGGGTCAGCCTTTTCATGTGAGGCTCCTCCCCGTCACTTCGATAAACAGGTCTTCGAGGGATGTCTCAAGCGTATGCAGCGTTTCAATTTTGTCTTGTTGAAGCAGTGTCATGAACCGGTCGTCATCCTTAAGATTTTTGAGCGGCATCTCGGCTTCATGGCGCTGGCCGTCCTGCCAGGTGTAGCGCACGCGGCGGTCTCCCGCGCGCAGGCGCAGATTCATTGGCGTATCAAAGAGCTTGATTGATCCGTCCACGATAAACGCAACCCGGTCGCACAGCTCTTCGGCGAGGTGCATGTCGTGCGTGGTCAGTATCACGGTTCGGCCCTGCTGTTTTTGTTCAATCACCATCTCCCTGATTGTGCGAGACCGCGCGGGGTCAAGTCCGGCCGTCGGTTCGTCAAGGAACAGAACTTTCGGCCTGTGCATGATGGCACGAATGAAATTAAGCCGCATCTTCATGCCTTTCGAGTAACCCGAAACGCGCTTATTTTTGTCCTGAGCGAGTTCAAGGCGTTCTAAGAGCGTGTCTGCGTTTTCGCAATTCGCCTGATATAGCGACGCGAAGTACCTCAGGTTTTCCATGGCCGTGAATTTGCCGTACAAATTCGGCACTTCCATCGCCACGCCGATGTGTTCGTAGTAATCGCGCTTTTTTTGCCGGACTTCTCCGCCGAGCACCTTTACGCTGCCCGTATAGCCTTTGAGAATGCCTGTCAGTATCTTCTGGGCGGTGCTTTTGCCAGCACCCGAAGGGCCGAGGAAGCCGAAAATTTCTCCTTTGTCTGCTGTAAAACTCATGCCTTTCAGCGTTTCCTGCGGGACACTAGGATACGTAAAGCGAAGGTTTTCTACGCTGATCATGGTTGTTCCTCCGTGAAAATTTTATCTGCAACGGCTTTGAGCATAAACAAAAAGGCATCATCCGCGAGCGGCCCCACCTCACTGCGATGAAACGTGCACATGAAAAGCATGCGCATGATCGCGGATACCATTTCAGAGTTTATGTTCAGACCGGCAATCACTTCGGTCATACGTTTTATCGAGGCATCATCGAGCGCAATATGCGCCGCGATACGCTCCTGCGGTACGCGCCTCAGCAGCACCTCGTATTCGTCATTCATCAGTGAGAGCATCCATGTGTTGGTCATAAAATGACGGTACATCTGGGATACTACAGCAACGAAGCCTTCCTTTTTATCTTCATACTTTTGCATGTTTGTGATAATGGCTTCATGGATCTTTGCCTGCTCTTCTTCAAGCGCATCAAGAAAAAGCAGCTCTTTGCTGTCATAGAACATGTAAAACGCGCCTTTTGATATACCGGCGGCTTTCGCCAACTCCTCAACCGTTGTTTTTTTAATTCCCGTTGTTGCGAGAAACTTCATTGCGGCTTCGATAAGCTTGCTGCGGACTATTTTCTTTTCTTCTTCGGTAAATGCTTTGGGAGACATAGTTTTGCGCTCCTGTGACTATTTTTACTTTGTTGGTCAAACTTATTTTATTATAAATTCTACATAATGTCAATAAGTATACATGGTAAATTAAACAAATGAATTCTGTGCCTTCTGACGATATTGTTTCAAAAGCCTTCGCAGTTCCAAACCGCTTTTACTATCTTCTATTTTGAATGTTTGGTCACTGATATTCCATACGATCGCTAAAGAAGTGACTGCAATCCGGCTTTCGAAATAGAAGGACATTGCATTTCTATTTGTTTATAAAATGCTTTTAAAAGTGTTTTTTTATGCGCAGCAAACAGGTGAACAATTTAGGATAAAGCACATGAAAAAAGCCCAAGGCATCACCTTGAGCTTGTGGCTCCCCAGGTTGGGTTTGAACCAACGACCCTCCGGTTAACAGCCGGATGCTCTACCGCTGAGCTACTGAGGAACGGTTAACGATTTATTATTATATATGATTCGCTCCTGTTGTCAAGAGGATTGCATGGCGAATTTTCACTGATTTTTGCGGTTTTTTCTTCATCCTAATTGAGCGATAATATCAGTTTATTTTTTTGTGCTTTCCTGATTGCGTGATGCATTTTTAAATAGAGTGAAAAAGCATTGACCGCATTTCTGCTCTTAACATTCTGACTGCAATCATTTCTCTTCACACTTTTTCAAAGACGGTCAATTTGCCGCATATACAGACAGAAAAATAGTAAAGTAAAAAGCCCAAGACATATATCTTGAGCTTTTGGCTCCCCAGGTTGGGTTTGAACCAACGACCCTCCGGTTAACAGCCGGATGCTCTACCGCTGAGCTACTGAGGAAAATTGAATCCGGCAGCT
>JAEZNC010000195.1 GCA_023441905.1 Bacillota bacterium
TGTCGTTCATAATAAAGTCTTTCACCACGCCGCCTTCAATGCTGATGATCTTGGTATCCTGCCCGCCGATATCAATCACCGTCATATCGCGGCAGAAAAAAATCTCGCAAGCCCCTTTGGCATGGCAGGTGATTTCCGTCACAGCCTTATCCGCATAGGGTATCGCAGCCCGGCCATATCCGGTCGCCACGCAGGGCGTTTGCACCGCGTCAATCCTGCTTTCCTTCAATTTTAAACGGATCGCTTCCGCTGTATCCACACTGCTCCAGCCGGTTGGCTGTACGAATTGCAGCAGGAGCCCCCGGCTTTCATCCATGACTGTTGTTTTGGCGCAGGTCGATCCGATATCAATCCCAATGTATTTCATTTCACCCTCTGTCATTATTATAAAAACCAATATTAAAATACGCCAATTCAAATATCAGATAGAACAATAAATTCTATCGGTAATATCGATTAAACGATTATAATGTCATAATTATTGTACGTGGTTTAATATATATTCGCGGAAGACTTGAGCCGTATTGGTCAGCCTGCGATCTTTGGGAATAATCATATAGAGGCAGCGTACGGTGCTTTTTCCGTCAAGAGGAAAGCAAATCACATTTTGGGCCATCCTTGCGGCCAATTCGGATACAATCGCGATGCCAAGCCCCTGAGCCACAGTGCGCAGAATGGTGTCATGGCTGTCCATACGCGCCACAACATGGATATCCTCTGTACGAATGCTGTTTTCGCATAGAAATATATCCACTGCCTGTTGTGTACCCGATCCCAATTCACGGAAAATCAGCGGCTCACGGAGCAGTGAATTGCCGGACGCTCCCGCAATTTGCAGAGCCCGATATTTTTCATTATCCGGGGTCAGCAGCACCAGTCTGTCTTCATAGAGCAGATCATAAACGAGCTCTTTTCGGTTCATTACCGCGCCCACAAAGCCAATCTGCGCGTCACCTTCCAGCACCAGATCGTGAACGCGGGTGCTGTCTCCGCCGCGCAGCGTAAACCGGCATTGCGGCATCTCTTGCGCAAACCCGGCAATCAGTTCCGGCAGCAAGTACCCCATCGGAATCGTGGAAGCTGCGAGCACCAACTCCTGCGACGTCCGTTCCTCCAGCTCCTTTGAAAGCTGGTCACAGCTTTGGAGAATGGCTTTGGCATGCGCATAAACACGCCGTCCTTCTTCCGTCAGAATAATCTTGCGCTTTCCGGTACGCACGATCAACGGCACGCCGATATCCTTCTCCATAGCGGCCACGTGCCCGCTGATGGTCGATTGCGCCAGATACAGTTTGTCAGCCGCTGCGGTGAAGCTGCCGTTCTCAACAACAGCAGCAAATGCCTCCAGCTGTTTCAGATTGTAGTTCATCACATCACTCCAAAATGATTCTCTTTCCGCCGCTGTACGCACAAACCCTCCCGATGCGCTGCGCGGACGGAACACATGCCTTTAGCTCTTCGAACAGCACATCAGCATCTTCCGGGCTTACGCAAATCACCAGCCCGCCCGACGTCTGCGGGTCAAACAGCAGATCAGCCTTTTCCAGAGGAATGTCTCCCTGTTCCACGCAAGCCTCGGCAAAGCTGCGGTTGCGGTACATCCCGGCGGGAAGCACGCCCATTCGGGCAAGCTCAAGCGCTTCAGGAATCATGTCAATTCCGTTGACTTCCACGCGAATCTGTACATCGCTGCCCTGTGCCATCTCCAGCAGATGGCCCATCAGTCCAAATCCGGTTACATCTGTACACGCATGAACATCGTACTTTATCATCGCATCCCTGGCAGACTTATTGAGCGTTGTCATCATTGTGAAGGCAAGCTTTTCAGTTTCTTTGCTGACCATTTGGGCTTTCATTGCGGATGTCAGCACGCCGATGCCGACCGGCTTTGTCAACAGCAGCACATCTCCCGGCCGTGCACCCGAATTCGTCAGCACCTTATCAGGATGCACAAACCCGGTCACTGACAGTCCATATTTCGGTTCCTCGTCGTAAATACTATGCCCGCCGGTGATCAATGCCCCCGCTTCATACACCTTATTATAACCGCCCCTCAATATTTCATGAACCGTTTCTTTCGGCATGTCTTCGGGAACAGCCATAATGTTAAGTGCGAGTTTAGGTTCTCCGCCCATCGCGTAGACATCAGATAATGCGTTTGTGGCCGCAATGGCTCCAAACGTATACGGATCATCCGCAATCGGCGGGAAGAAATCAACCGTCTGCACCAACGCCAATTCATCGCTGATTTTATAGACGGATGCATCATCACTACGCTCAAACCCGACCAATAGATTCGGGTCATTATGAACTTTAATATCCTCCAAAAGCTGCGCCAGCACACCGGCCCCCACTTTTGCTCCACAACCGGCACACTTTGCAAGCTTTGTCAGCTTGATATCTTCTTTCAACTCAGCACCTCCCTCGCCCGGCAAATGTTTTTTTGAACGATTATATATAAGCATATCACAGAAACGGAGAAAACGCCAAAATAGCCGATGGTTTATATCGGCTATCTCTATTGAAGAAAACGTGCCAACGGCACGTTTTTAGCGGAGCGGCGGCGGCCAGAAGGCAGACGCGTCAGCAAGGTTCGAATCGTTGAACCACAGGGCACCTATCTTGTCTGGCTCCGATTGCATAGCGCTGAAGCTTAGCGAATCGGCACTTATGAGCTTATCGTTAACCGGGCCAAGCTCCGGCTCGACGGCGGAACGATGTTCGGATAGGGCGGCAGCCGCTATCAGCGCATCCATATCGCCTGCCCGTGCGCACTGCTGACGCAAACAACGAAACAGCTCACCCACGCATTGAATACGTAAACGTGGGGGAATCAGCCGCAGTCTTTGATCAGCTGCGCCAGCCGCGTTTTGTCTAAATGAGAACCGATAAACGTCATTTTGTTTTCCCCGACATGATGAGCGGCTTTAAGCACCACATCCTGCATGACGATGTTGAGCAAAAACCGCAGCCCTTCCTTTTGAACATAACCTTTAACGCGGATAATATGCCCATATTCTCCTGAAACTATGTTCCGGACCAGCTTGTTGTAAGCCTGATGGGTTAAGCTTTTTTCCATTACCAACGTCACCGAATCCATGCGAGCATGGCTGTGGCCAAACGCACTCGGCCGAGCCTGCTCGCCTGTAGCCAGAACATCATCCATGAAACCGTCTTCATGCCATGGCCGTGCTATTACGGCCGCAGCCGGATTCACGTTCTTTAAATCGCAAATGATTTCGGCTGCATCGCCGGCAAAGCGCTCGAGCTTACTCACCACAATCACCGATGCGTTCTTGATCTGATTTTCGATAAAGCTGCCCGCAACCAATCCGGCAGATTTGCCGTTCAAGCTGTCGTACACGATGATGGTCCGCTTAATGTTACAATGCGTCTGCAAAAATTCGTCCTTGAGTATGTCTTCAAATTCATTGAATACAAATATACCCGATGTTTCAAATACGATCTTGGTCGGTTTAAAAGAACGGATGACTTCCTTGAGCGCCAGTGTGAGCTCGCCTTTGAGGGTACAGCAGATGCATCCGCCCGGCATTGCCACCGCCTCAAAGCCCGCATTTTTGATCAGTTCGGCATCAAGGCTGGTCTGCCCGAACTCATTGACGATGCACACCGCGCGCTCATTGTCCGCAGCATACCGACAAAGGAGACGGTTCGCCAAGGTGGTTTTCCCGGCCCCCAAAAAGCCCGATATCACATCAACTTCTATCATATGCCCTCCGAATACACGGCCAGCCTTTTGTAAAGACCCGTCTCAATGCACACAAAAACTCATGTGGAATTCCAAAACAAAGATATTGATTTTGTCATATAGCCCGCTGCGCAGTGAGAACCCATGGTCAAGGGTCAATGCGATGGTCAATCATTTTGCGCCTCACAGCGCAGAGGCAGTCATGACTTGAAGGGGAATCTTAAACTGAGGCCTGTCTTTTAAACAGACCGCGTCACTTTCATTATACGAACGTTCTTGCCATCTCTGCGCAGCTTGCCGCATCAGAGGTATACGCATCAGCGCCGATGCTTTCACAATAGGCCTGCGTCACAGGCGCCCCGCCCACCATAATCTTAACGGAGCCGCGCAGTCCGGAGGCCTCCAGCGCCTTGACCACATCGCCTTGGGCGCTCATTGTGGTTGTCAGTAATGCCGATAATGCCACGATATCGGGCTTATGCTCTCTCACAGCTTCAACGATTTGTTCTTCGGATACATCAATACCAAGATCAATTACTTCGAAACCAGATCCGACAAGCATCATCTTCACCAGATTTTTGCCGATGTCATGGAGGTCTCCTTTTACTGTGGCCAAAACCACTTTGCCGATCGGCTTGACACCCGCGTTGATCAGATGCGGTTTTAGGATTTCAATACCCTTATTAAGCGCACGCGCAGCAATCAGCACCTCAGGTACATACACTTCGTTGTTCTTAAACTTAATGCCGAGCTTGCCCATACCGTCAAGCAGTCCGTTGTGCAGAATTTCACCGGCACCTATACCCTCCTCCAGTGCCGCGTTGACTTCATTCACCACCAGATTTGCTTTGCCCATTTGCAGATATTCAGATATATTTTTAACACGTAACATTTTCATTCGCTCCTTTCATGCTCTATTGCATATCGTATTTTGCCGGGTCTAACTTTTCACACTGCGGAATCATCTGTTCCGCCAGTGTCTGAACATCCTTCGGCAGTGCTTCCACATCGTCTGCCAACCGGTCAAGCCACATCAATCCCTTATCTTCGAGTGTCAGTTCACCGCTTAGATGCGCCTCTTTGATTTTGCTGAGTGCCAGCGAAGCTGCTTTTTTTGTTCGGTTGTAATATCCATCTTCTTTAACAATCTCTTTGGATAGTTCAAGCACCACATCCGGGCGCAGCACGTATGCCTGCGGATCAAGCTTGCTGTCGGAATCCGCGTGGAGGTCACGCAGCAGCAGCGCCGTTTCTTTGCTGTGCTTTGTGGCCGTGTTCATCAACCGGCAGTCGTATTCGAGCTGTTCGAACGAAACGGTGGGAGCCATTCCGCCCAGCAGCTTAATATTCTGTATCGATTCGTTGCTCCAAAGGTCGGCTACGCAAATGGCCACATTGCCGACAGGACTCAAATGTGCGCACGCGCTGGTGCGCCCTTCCATTGCAATCGGCGTACCGGTAATCGCTTTGACATAAACACCTTCGTATCCGCAATCCTTATGCGGGCCTCTTGCGCCGCACTCGACGGCAACCAGACTGCGTACCGCTGTCATCACACGTACGACGGCTGCAAATACATTTGGAATGTAATTGCGTTCGGCCAGCACCATCGCGGTATTCGCAAAACCGCATGCGGTATCCCCGGCAGGCACAGTGCCCGTTTTTTCCGAAATCGCCGCAATCTGAGTCCATAGCTTTGCCATGTCGGTACACCCCAGCACAGAAAGAGCAAAAACCGACTTAGCGATATCGCAGTACATAATGGCTTCGTCGTGCACTTCCTTGCCGCCGACCGATTCAACCGCAAGAAAATCTGCGCCCGCGTTGGCACAGCCTTCAAAAGTCTCCATCATGTTGTCCCAATGGGCGCCACGCCACATATGTTTTAAATCATTGCCTTCGCGGATATCATTGGGGGTGACGCGCACCGCACTCTTTATACCATGCTTGTCTGCAAATTCTTTAGCGATATCCACCACTGTTTTGCATACCTCGATGCCCCATTTCGGTTCAAAGGTCATGGGAGGCAGCATTTCAATCTCAGCCACAAAACCGGCGCTCTTTAAATCTTTGGCGCGTTCGCAAATTCCTGTGATGATTTCTTTGTAATTGCGTATGACTTCGGTCATTGTGCTTTGATCGATCGTCATGGTCGGCAGTGTAAAATTCACTTCGGGATACAGCGTCCCTCCGCCGATGACCATACCGTTTTTAAGTGTGACAGGATACTTTGAATGAGCATAAATAAAGTCGTTCAATTCCTGATACGCTGTTTGCTGGAACCTAATCATGATGGCCTTTTCCTCCTCGTTTGTTTGCTTCAATTATACGATTGACCATCATTTTAAAAATAGTAATATTATTCAATATATATGACTATTTTATTTATCATATAGACTTTATATGATAATAGTTAGAGTTTATCTCGCTTTGATCTTCATAATGATACATAAGCTGCTATATAGTATTTAAAATGCCGGCCATTGTGAGCCGCGGCGCAAAAGAAAGACGGCACAGCTTGCTGCCGTGCCGTCGATGTTTGGCTAATGGGTAGGGGGGCTAAGCGCCCGCCTTGACTTCTTCGAATTCTTTCTGTATTTCTTCGGAGGGCTTCTTGGTCAGAAGCGAAACCACGACGATGCAGATGCAGGAGAACACAAAGGCGGGGAACAGGCAGTAAATACCGAAAACGCCGCCAAGCGGATTGAGCAGCAGTTTCCATACAAAAACCATGCCGCCGCCGCCGATCATACCCGCGATGGCACCCGCGTGGTTGATCCTCTTCCAGAACAGGCAGAACAGCATCAGCGGGCCGAAAGTGGCACCAAAACCTGCCCATGCGAAGGACACCAGTGTAAATATGACGCTGTGCTCGTCCAGCGCGATGACGATGGCAATGAGCGCGATAACGACTAGCGTGATACGCGAGACAAGCATGACATTTTTCTCGGTTGCTTTTTTACGGAATATGCCCTGATAAATGTTCTTGGCAAAGGCCGAAGCCGCGATCAGCATATAAGAATCCGACGAGCTGATGGTGGCGGCGAGTATGCCCGCCATGGTGAAACCAGCCAGTAGCGCCGGGAGCAGATTGGTGGACATCAGTATAAACACACTTTCCGCCTGGCTGGCAGTGGTCAGTGCAGCGGGGAAAAGCATGCGCCCAATGAGCCCGATAAAGAC
>JAEZNC010000210.1 GCA_023441905.1 Bacillota bacterium
TCTTCCCACGCTTTTTTCACGGTGATTACGCTGATCCGCAGTTCCTTGGCCACCGTACGTATCGGCGGCAGGCTTGTGTCCGTTTGCAGTTCACCCTTTATGATCTGTGAGGAAATCTGCTCAAACAGCTGCTGATAAATCGGCTTGTCGGACGTGTTGGATATCACAATATTCATCAGATATTAACTCTCTCAAACCGTTTTACGGATATTTTGGCAGCGAGCAGATTCAGCAGAACAAAGATGACGATTCCTGCGAAAAGCGTGACATAATGCACCCAGGTATTGAGCGTGCCGTCCAGCACCCTCAAAAACGGTACAAGCTGAACGGCCGTTTCAACGGCTACGGCAAACAGCACCGAAACGGTGATCCCGGCAATTGTCGGCACACCGATCTTGTAAGCTGTTTTGTAAAACATCGGAAACAAAATCAGGTTGTGAATGCCGTACATGATAAAGGCAATACCGAAAAAAGCGGCGTTGGTATCCATGAGGAAATTGCCCTGCGGATAAATCGATAGATTGATGACCGCGAATATCGCCGCGATAATCACCTGAAGTACCTCTAAAATCACGATGGACATGATTCTGGCTCTCACGATATCGCCTCGCCTCACCGGCAGTGATGCCGAGAAATCGATATCGCCCTGTGCTTTGGCCGTTGAAAAAATATTGGGCACGGCCATGAAAAATAAATACATCAGCGCGATCAAATACGGCCACTGCGGAATTAATAGCAATGCGCCGAATAACAAAAAGAGATAGAAAAGCGGGCTTATTGTTAAGCGAAATTCCTTATAAAGCATGTTCTTCATTTTTTCGTCCCCCTTTTGTCGTGAAATATCATAATCTCTTCGAGCGTCGGCGGTTCAAGTGTCAGTCCGGCGCTGCCTTGCACATCGGCCGTTTTGATAAGGCCGGTGAATCCAAAAGCGTTGGTCTTATAGCCGATCATCATGGTCTTCAGCGAATCCAGCTGCTCCGGCGTGCCTTTCACAATGCGGTAGGCGGCAATCAGGTCGTCTCTTGAACGGCTTTCGATGATTTGCCCGTCCTGAATAAACGTGATGAAATCGGCGCACTTGTCAAGATCACTCGTGATATGCGTGGAGAAGAGGATGCTGCGCTCGCCGTCTTCAATGAGCTCCTGAAACAGCTCAACGAGGTCGTCGCGCGAGACGGGGTCAAGGCCGTTCAGCGGTTCGTCGAGTATCAGCAGCTTGGCGTTGTGGGACAGTGCGAGCGCAAGGTTGAACTTCACCTTCATACCCTCGGAAAGCTCATCGACGCGTTTTTCCGGATCCAGCTCGAAACGGCTCAAGTAATCCTGGTATGCCGCATCGTCCCATTCGTCGTAGAAACGCTTCACCACATCCGCGATGTCCTTTATTTTTTTCTTGGGGTAATAGTGGATGCCGCCGAACATAAAGGAAATCTTCTGCTTAACGGCATACTCGTTGGGGATGAAATCAAGCCCAAACATCTTCACGCTGCCGCTGTCGGGATGGACAAGATTCAGCATCGATTTGAGCGTGGTGGTTTTACCCGCGCCGTTTTTGCCCACAAACCCCATAATGTACCCCGGCTCCAAGGAGAAGGATACGTTTTTGAGCTCAAATTTATCATATCGTTTACATAAGTTCGTAACAGTCAGCAATGATCGTTACCTCCTTAAAATAAAATATTGTGCATATTGAACATGCACAATATATCACTTAGCCGTATTCATGTCAAGAGGAGCGCAGTAAAAAATATCGGCAATTGACGCCTGCACGAATACTGCGGTATAGTGGGAAAAACTCGCAGAAATTTGAGCGAAAGAATTTCAATCAGATGAAATATGAGGAGGGAATATCTTTGGACAGGTTTGAAAACGTGACCGTCATTAAAAAAGCGAATGTGTATTACGACGGCAAGGTGACCAGCCGCACCATGCTGCTGCCGGATGGAACGAAAAAGACGCTTGGGATCATTATGCCGGGTGAATATGAATTCGGCACGGCGGATAAGGAAATCATGGAGATGCTTTCGGGAAAGCTCAATGTGCTGCTGCCGGGGAGTGAAACGTGGGCAGTGTTTGAAACCGGGCAGAGCTTTGAAGTGCCCGCAAACAGCAAATTTAAAGTGTCTGCTGACGACGTGGCCGACTATTGCTGCTCGTATATCAAAGAGTAGGCAGATGGAGTTTTTGAGGCAGCAGATCTTAGGCTATTGATAAAACAACATATGTCATTGCTATAATAAACCACTGATCCGGTCATCCAGTCCGCTCATATAGTGGATCATATGATTGGGTGAGTTTTTTCAAATCAATAAAGGCAGCAACGGCTGCCTTTATTGATTTGAAAAACGACTAAGTACCATAAAATATTATGTCTCCTTAAAAACGATATTGAAAATGAATGATTTAATCCTTGGCAATTGCATCAGCCCTGTGCTATAATCTGTGGGCAAAGAAAACCTGATATGTGCTCGTAGCTCAGCTGGATAGAGCGTTGGACTCCGACTCCAAAGGTCAGAGGTTCGAATCCTCCCGGGCACGCCAAAGAACCGCATCGATATGCGGTTTTTTCAATTTTCAGCTAAGCTGTATTTCACAGAGGACAGGATACTTAGCAAAAACTTCACATTCGCTGAAATATACTCATGACTTCATAATAACCGAGAAATTGAATAAATAATAAACTCTGTAATATGGAGCAGGAACAAGTCGGCAAAATCGCGAAATGATTCTCGAAACCCAAAAAAGCAAGTCTGGAAAAAGTCTGTTCCAAGACGGAAGCAAGATTTATGGATAGATAGAAGCTTTTCGAATTTCTGTAAACCGAACCGATTGTTAATTCACACTCGCATCACCTGAGCGATAAAGACCACGAAGCTTTAGCGCTGGGGAAAGTACAGCGCAACTCGTATGTCAACTGATGCGGCGAGCGCGCCGCGATACAGTATGCAAAAGCGATACTGCACGATAACGCGACACGATTGATTTCAACAGAATAACAGGGGAAAGACAGTGTTTCGACGTTTATGTAAAAAGACAAAAAGAAAAATGATCATTACAGCTGTGGTTCTCATTGCTATCCTGCTGACGTTGCTTGCATTCAGAAGCGATTTGAAAGTGGTCTCGTACGATGTAAAAACAGACAAGTTACATGACGAGATTAGAATCGCGTTTATCGCAGACCTGCACAGCTGCAATTATGGCGAGGGGCAGGCCGATATCCTCAATATGATCAGCAAAGCAGCGCCCGATATCGTGCTGCTCGGCGGCGATATTGTGGATGACCTTCTTCCAAGGCTGAAAGCATTTGAGTTTCTGTCCGCGATGGCCAAAGCCTATCCGTGCTATTATGTGTCGGGCAATCACGAGTTTTGGAGCGGTGAGATCGATGATATCAAGGCGGATATAAAGGCTTTGGGGATCACAGTGCTTGAGGGGGAGCGAGCCGACGTTGAAGTAAACGGGCAAATCATTTCTCTGTTCGGCATTGACGATCCCGAAATCGGTGAGAAAGAGTTTACGCGGCAGCTGAAAAATTGCGGTGAACACATGGACAAAAGCCGGTATTCCATATTGCTGACGCACCGCCCCGAGCGTATAGACAGCTATCTCATGTATGATTTTGATTTGATATTGACAGGCCACACACACGGCGGCCAGATGAGAATACCTCTGCTGGTGAACGGGCTGTTCGCGCCTGATCAGGGCTGGTTCCCGACATGCGCGGGCGGTATCTACAATTTTAATAAAACACAAATGATTGTCAGCCGGGGGCTGGCCAGAGAAAGCACACGTATGCCTCGCATATTTAATCGCCCGGAGCTTGTGATCGTCAATTTGCTTCCCGATCCGCAATAATTGTTTTCTTGCCTGGTACAGTTTTTTGACCATGAATGGAAGCGGCTCAGGCATACTGCTGTTTAAGCCGTGATAGATTTTGGCTCGGTAGAATACATATAAACTATCATTTCTATAGAGGTAATATGATGAATCCGGTTTTTCATTTTGAGCTGCCCGCAACGGATATGGCGTGAGCCAAAGCGTTTTATGAAAAAGTGTTAGAATATCTCCGAGGCATATGAAACCTACTATTTAGCGGGCACCACAGGGAAGACGGACAGCGCTGGAATGTCTTATGCACCGGGTGTCATCAATGGGGCAATACAGCAAAAGGATGAGACCATCTCGTCGACAAGGCTCGTTGTTGGAGTCGATAATCTTGAGGAAGCGGTGGAAAAAGCGCTAAAATCAGGCGCATCGACGTTTATTACCCAGAAACAACTCCCACACATGAAATATTGCGTGATTATCGACACCGAGGGCAATGAAGTGAATCTTGTGGAAAAGTTAAAGTAGATTCGCAAATAAACACACCGTTTGATCACGAAATGGCGATTCAGGACTATGATCTTCGTGCGCTTATGAACGAAGATTCCAATAAGGTTTCAGCCCGTGATTTAAGAGAAGCTCGTGGCAGTTGGGAGTTGTAATTTTAATCTTGCGGCAGTGTTGCCTTATCTCCGTGGGCGCTGAGCTTTCGTATGATGGCTTCTTCGTGCGGATATTTCTTTATCAGCTCATCCGCCATACCCGCTTCAAAGCATTCGGGCGTAAATCCCGGCGCCATGGTGGTGCCGTATATCGAATACCTGCCGCCGGGGACGATGCAGCCGCCCTGCCACACGCCTGCGGGCACAGTGTATTGAAACCGCTGGCCTGCGCGCCAACCGCGCCCCATGATGACCGTTTCGCTTTCGCCGCTGTCATGCAGCAGATGCAGCTCGAATGGGTCGCCGTCGTAGAAATGCCAGATTTCATCGAATTTGAGCCTGTGAAACCAAGAAAAGCTCTGCGGCTCTTCGCAGTAAAGGCCAATGATGGCAGTGCCTGCGGGCTGTCCGTTTGGGCCGGTCAGCTGTGAACGGTACGTTTGCGCCAAATAGGTGTTTTCTGCCGGCATCATGGCCAACCCGAAACGGTGAATGATGGTTTTGATTTCCTGATTCATACGATAACATCCTTCAAATGCTTCTAGT